>JAAXHD010000183.1 GCA_012271015.1 Candidatus Poribacteria bacterium
CCTTCTTCACCCTTTTTCGCTGCCCACGCGTTTAGTTGCTCCCTTTCACCGACATAATCATAAAGCGGGACAGCCATTCCACAAGAGGTTTGCACAAGGTCAATGTTGAGGTCAAAGATTTGTCTTGCCCCCGGCAGCGGTGTGAACAAGGGAAAGAGTAGTTGCCATTCGGCATCATCTTTGTGGATAGCCTTCGCAGTGCCATAGAGCCGGAGGATCATGGGGTTATCCTGAAAGGCGGTAAACATAAGCGTCATTCGAGGATTTTCCTGAACGTGTGCGGCGGTTTCATTTCCGCTTCCTGTTACATTCAACCAAGCGACACGGTTTGGACCCAGAACACACAACGAATCCATACCCTTGGGAGATAGATTGATTCTGCTATCGGCTGTTGCTGTTGCGACAAAAAAGATTTTCTGTTCGCTGATAAATTGCTGTAATTTCTGAGGGATTTCAGTGTATAATTTTGACATCGTGTTAAGCCCTGCTGCTTTGAAGGCGACCGAGATAAGATGCAATCCACTCAGCCGCCGATTCAAAAAACTTAATGTGCTTTGATAGCACCCCATGTGAGTGCAAGTTTCCCTGCGGGTTCAACATCAAAGGCGATTTGGTAATTTTCCATGACCTCTTTGTCATCTAAGGCACGATGATAGACTGCGACATCGTCAATCAGACCGTCAAAATAGAGCGGTTTGATAAAGGCGTTGCGGTCGTGTCCGACTGCCACAACAACATGGCTGCGCGTATCACGACTGTTTATCTTCCCATCCCCCTCGGCATCAAGTTCACCATTGAGGTAGAGGAACTTTTTATCGTCCTCACCAGCAGCAACAAACGTTACGTGCGTCCATTCGTCCGCTTCGACTGCGGTCTCGGTTTTGAAGACACCGAACCCGTCGCCACCTCTTTGGGTTTGTATCGTGCCATCCGCTAAAAGTTCCAGCCACGAATCACCACCGCCCTGTGGATCATCGTCCCAGATAATAACCTTCGGACCTTCGGGTAGGGCTGCAGGTTTAATCCACATGGCGTAGGTAAGATCCTGCCCTGTGGTGGCGGCTCCCATGACGACATAATCTTCCTTACCGTTGAAACTGAGTGCCTCTCCGACAATGCCTTCTACAATTTTCGGGGCACCCTTAATCTCTCCATCGTTTTCACCGAGGGCATCTTTGGCGACCTTGGCATCGGTATCGGCTTTATCAAAGGTCCAATGCCCTCCTAACCCGTCTTCAAGGGATTGTGCATGTGTCATCTCTATATGCGCGGACGCGAAAAAAACGACTGCCACGCAAAAGAGCCTAAAGAATAAACCAAGTCTCATCGGTTCACCTCCTGAGTTTGCGAACTCATGATGGACAATGTATACGTCCAATAGGAGCAAAACAACTCGCTACTTCCATTTGACACCGATATACATTATATACTGTTTTGGACAGGGATGCAAGGGAATTGGGTGTATAGGGGTCAGCAGTCAACAATTAGCAGTTAGCAAGCGGCACGAGTATCACTCGTTCCTATAATGCTTTGAGGGCTGCCCATGTGGTTGTCAATTTATCCGTGGGTTCAACGGGTTGTGGTTCTGCACCTTCGATATCGCTGATGAACTCGCCTTCATAGAGCCGGATATGGTCGAGCCAGACATCCACTTTTTGTCCGCCCATAATGATGCCGGCGCGTGTATTCACATCATCTGCTGTCATTTTGAAGGTGATGAAGAATTCCTTCCACGTTTCAGACAGATTGATTGTCTGTCTCGCGTATTCATTCCACGGATCACCCTGATGAAGAATGCGTATTATGACAGTTCTCGGCTTTTCGCTCTTTGCCCATAAATTGTAGGTATAGGTGGTGCCTTTCTCCAGCGTGAAGGGTTGCTGATAGAATTGGACATGCCAGACGGCGTTACCTGCTTTACTGATTTTGATATAAGCGACTTTCTTCCCGACGACTGGTTCTGCCTTTTTGCCTTCGGGTTGGAAGAGAGCGGCGGCATCGGCGTGTGTCCAGTGGTGCCACCCTTCAAGGTTGAGATCGAAATCGCCGTTTTTGAGGATGTTTTCGGGCGGTTTTTCGGCGTGCGTGAGCGTCGCAAATCCAACCAATCCTATTAACAGAAACAGATAGATGTAAGTTAAAGTTCCGTTAATTGTGTTCATTTTCTCCTTAGGTGAGGATTCTATGGACGTGATTCACGGATATTCTCGATTCAATAAGGAATAGTGTTTCATCCACTTTGAATTTGAGGGTCAGTTTGTAGTAGTGCGATTTATCGCACGTCAATAACGGGCAATGAATTGCCCTACTACGAACGAGGTTACCCACAATTTTAGACTGGAGAAAACAATAGTTGATAGCGGTTAATTTTTCCAAGTATCTATCTAACAACTTGTGTCGCTTGGTTGAACCATCGGAAAAGTCGTTGGATTGGGCCGGATTGATCCCCCTGAATTTTAGACACGTCTGTTGGAAGAATTACGGCTACAGATTCCCAGTGTCCATTGGCATATTCGGGATTGTTTTGATGGAAGGCGATGTCCTTAGGTTTGGGGATCGACTCTCCATCAAGTAACATATATTCCATGCGAAGTTCAATGATTTCCCGGGTTTGCTTTAAGGCATCTTCAATTGTGTCCCCAACGGCAAAACAGTTTGGCAAATCTGGAATGTTTACACCGTAGGGTCTGCCTGGGTTCCTATGGAGAACAACGGGGTAATGC
This sequence comes from Candidatus Poribacteria bacterium, assembly GCA_012271015.1. Classification (GTDB taxonomy): domain Bacteria; phylum Poribacteria; class WGA-4E; order WGA-4E; family WGA-3G; genus WGA-3G. Next base: position 2,724 of record JAAXHD010000183.1, read on the forward strand.
CGCAGTTCAGGGAATTTTATTGTTATCGTCTTCCACAGTCCATCGGCGTATTCCGGATTTGTTTCGTGGTATGCGATGTCTTTGGGTTCGGGGATCGGGTCGCCATCGAGCAACATACCTTCAAGGTGTAGCTCAATGGCTTCTATAGCTTGTCGCAAGACATCTGTAATGGTGTCACCCGCAGTGTAACAGCCGGGCAGGTCTGGGACAAGCATACCATAGTCGCTATCAGGATCTTTGTAAATAACAACGGGATAACGCATAAAACTTCTCCGGTTCCAAGTCCAAGTTCTTGGATTAAACTGAGCATCTTCACGTAGACACCTATCAATTTTCTTATGCCCACTCCCAGTGGGCTTGCCGATAGATACTCCTTACTATTTCTATCGGTAGGTCCTTTTTCGGATGTTGAACAGTCACCTTTCCTGCCTGGTTAGACTGTACGTCGTCAGGAAGAATTTTCGATAAACTATCAACAAATTTTCTAAGAGACACATTAGGATCATCCACATTCAAACCTGCTAAATAATCACCAAGGATTTCTGGTACAATATTTTCTACCTTGAACAAATCTCTAAACTTTTGTTCAGTATCACTAATTTGTCCAATGCGTGTATTTGGATTGGGTGGGAGAGCGAATAAAAAACGCAAATAGGCTAAAATCCCGATTTCATAACAATTTTTGTATGAACTACCATCTGATTCTATAAACCATTTTGCAGGTGTAACAAAATTCCACCATAATTGATCCTTTAAATCATCGTAGTTTGGAAATTCTAATTCAAGTGATAAGGCAATTTTATGAGTGGCTTCGTAGTTTCTGTAATCCGGTTTTGCTGAAAACTGGGCAAAAGCGATTCCTAACTCAAAGAACCGCTCTTTTACTGAGTTCATACTTGATAACCTCAAGGAAATTGATAAAACAAAGGGCAGGCGGATGCCTGCCCTGAGAGAGGATTCCCGGCAACGACCTACTTTCCCGCGGAGCTGCCCCCGAAGTATCATCAGCACTGAAGGGCTTAGCTACCGTGTTCGGGATGGGTACGGGTGGGTCCCCTTCGCTATAGCCATAAGTCCTATTCTTCTATGGATATATCTTCAGCAGGCAAGAAAATTACGTCCCCGCCGACTTGATCACGCAGAGCCTTAAGCTCCTGAACCCCTAATTCATTCTCAGCACTTGGATAAAAAAACGCTGATAATTCAACAAACTGTAGTTGCTCATCCAAGGTGGTGGGTTCCTTTTCATCAAAGATGCGTCGGCTGAGCTTCACATAAACATCTATCTCAGGGAGGTCTCCATATTCTTTTCTAAGCTGATCCCGGTAGTATACTTCATATTCTGCGGGTGAGAGTTCATTAGCATTGATAGGATTTGTATTTGGATCCTGCCATAAGGGTTGTTCTGAAACCTCTACGGGTGGTGCTTCTGCAGCCCAATCGGGCACTTGCACATCTTCTATAAGTAGATTCTCGCTCACCTGACCCTGTTTTTCTATCTCTGGCGGATTCACCTCGTTCAAAGAGGTATCGTCTTGATCGGTAAAACGCTCTGGTTCTGCCTCAAGTTCGGGCATTTCAGCCCTCTCTTGTGCTGCTGGGGCTTGCAACCTATCATTCTCGGATGTTTGGGGTTCCGACTTAAAAACAGGGAGGCTCTCCTGGAATTTATGTCGATCATATTCTAAGTAACCCCAAAACGCTACAGCAAGACAGACGAGCAAAATCGCTGTAATTAGTAAGGTCCTGTACGCTAACATAAACGCGATTCCTCCGTTTCACTTTTGGATTCTGGAAATCTACGCGCAGGAAATTGAAGAACGTTTAAAGGAACATTTTTACGGACACTCAAGAAACACAAGAGTATTTGTAGAAGTCCCATAATGGTATACAGTCCCGCCAGAGTGCTCGTGGTTGTAACTTGATGTCTTGTATCCAAGATACGTCCTACTGCAAGTCTTTCCGTTAGCGTCCTTGACGACTTTCCAATAATTGATAACAATTATGTGTGTAGTCGCAGCCTCACCACCTTCTTTCATTTCTGCGACTGTCAATGTAAAGATTGCTATAAGGAGAAGCATTGCGATGACGAAGTGTTGTGTTTTCATACGAAGTTCCTCCATTATTCTATCTGATTCAATTGAATTGTGGATACATTCTGTGCAGGAATAAAAAGGCAGGTGATGCACCTGCCTTTCGAGAAGATTCCCGGCAACGACTTACTTTCCCGCGGGGTTGCCCCCGAAGTATCATCAGCGCTGAAGGGCTTAACTACCGTGTTCGGGATGGTTACGGGCGGATCCCCTTCGCTATAGCCATAAGTCCTATTCTTCTATGGATATATCTTCAGCAGGCAAGAAAATTACGTCCCCGCCGACTTGATCACGCAGAGCCTTAAGCTCCTGAACCCCTAATTCATTCTCAGCACTTGGATAAAAAAACGCTGATAATTCATCAAACTGTAGTTGCTCATCCAAGGTGCGGGGTTCCCTTTCAGTGACGATGCGGCGGTGGAGTTTCACGTAAACATCTATCTCAGGGAGATCTCCATATTCTTTCCTGAGCTGGTCCCGGTAGTATGCCTCATATTCTGCCGGTGAGAGATCGTTAGCGTTGATAGGACGCGTATTTGGATCCTGCCATAATTGTTGTTCTGAAACTTCCACGGATGGTGTCTCTGCAGCCCAATCGGGCACCTGCGCATCTTCTATAAGTAGATTCTCGCTCACCTGCCCCTGTTTTTCTGTCTCCGGTGGATCCGCCTCGTTCAAAGAAGTATCGTCCTGCTCGGTAAAACGCTCGGGTTGTTTTCCAAGTTCGGGCATTCCAGCTGTTTCTTGTGTTGTTGGTGCTTGCAACCTTTCATTTTCGGACGTTTGGGATTCCGACTTAAAAACAGGGAGGCTCTTCTGGAATCTATGCCGGTCATATTCTAAGTAACCCCAAAACGCTGCACCAAAGCAGACGAACAAAATCCCTGCAATCAGTAGGGTTCTATAAGTTAACATAAACGCGCCCTCATTACTTATCTTTGGGATACTGGCAATGCATGCGCAGCAAATTGGACAATAAACACTTAAAGGGGTATCTTCTTATGGACACTCAGGAAAAACAACGGTATTCGTAGACGACCCATAATGGTGTACCGTTATTATGCTATCGGGTTCAACTGAATTATGGTTACATTTCTGTGCAGAAATAGAAAGGCAAGTTATAAACCTGCCTTTCGAGAGGATTCCCGGCAACGACCTACTTTCCCGCGGGGT
>JAAXHD010000348.1 GCA_012271015.1 Candidatus Poribacteria bacterium
GCTAGGGGCCGAAGCCGATCCCCTAGGTGCCTATCGCCGCAGCGGCTACTTCGAGCGCATTGCCGTAGAAAGGCAGGGTGAATTGAAAGGAGCCGCTAGCTGGGGTTGATGTAGGAATATTGAGTCAGTTCTGTCTTCGGAGCCGCTATTTTGTTCTCTCCTCTTGACAGAGCGGTAGTCGAATCTTATTTTTCAATGTTACGCTCGATACCTGAGCGATGTTGATCTTTGAAAATCGAATAACGTACATGAGGGTCCAGCGTCGAAGAGCTTGGATTTCAAAAAGTAGTATATCAAATTTTTCTCACGGAGAGTTTGATCCTGGCTCAGAACTAACGCTTGTGGTGTGTCTTAGTCATGCAAGTCGAACGAGAAAGTCACCTTCGGGTGACGAGTACAGTGGCGAACGGGTGAGCAACACGTGGGCAACCTGCCCCTGGGTTGGGGATAACACTTCCAACGAAGTGCTAATACCGAATGATAAGGCGAGTTGATGACTCGTTTTTAAAGGTGGCCTCTACTTGTAAGCTGCCGCCTGGGGATGGGCCCGCGTCGTATTAGCTTGTTGGTAGGGTAATGGCCTACCAAGGCGACGATGCGTAGCCGGCCTGAGAGGGTGAACGGCCACACTGGCACTGAGATAAGGGCCAGTCTCCTACGGGAGCCAGCAGTCTAGAAATTTGCACAATCGCCGAAAGGCGGATGCAGCGACACCACGTGGAGGATGAAGCCCCTCGGGGTGTAAACTCCTGTCAGAAGGGAAGAAGGCGCGGGCGTTAATACCGCTCGTTGCTTGACGGTACCTTCAGAGGAAGCTCCGGCTAACTACGTGCCAGCAGCCGCGGTAATACGTAGGGAGCGAGCGTTGTTCGGATTTACTGGGCGTAAAGGGCACGTAGGCGGGTATGCAAGTCGGTTGTGAAATCCTCTGGCTCAACCAGAGAACTGCAGCCGAAACTGCACACCTTGAGTCCAGCAGAGGGAATCGGAATCCCAGGTGTAGCGGTGAAATGCGTAGATATCTGGGAGAACATCAGTGGCGAAGGCGGATTCCTGGGCTGGTACTGACGCTGAGGTGCGAAAGCTAAGGGAGCGAACAGGATTAGATACCCTGGTAGTCTTAGCCGTAAACGATGGGTACTAGGTGTTGGGGGACATTGACCCCCTCAGTGCCGTAGCTAACGCATTAAGTACCCCGCCTGGGGAGTACGGCCGCAA
>JAAXHD010000418.1 GCA_012271015.1 Candidatus Poribacteria bacterium
CTTCACTCAAAGTTTTTTCATAGAGTCGGACTTCATCAATCTTACCGGGGAAGTGGTCGGTGGCGTTGCCGAGATCATCGCCGCCAATCCAGAGTTCTAAGCCGGAGGGAGCAATCGGAACATTGTTAGCAGCTTCGCCTTCAAGTTCGCCATTTATGTAGACCTGCATTGTTTTTCCATCGAACGTCCCCGCGAAGTGATACCATTCACCGACTTTCCAATCCGTTGTTGTGGATTGGGCAAAGGTATTGTTCGGTTTGACGAGAAAGTCGATGCTGTCTGCGTTCCCGAAGTCGAAGATGACGAAGATGGAGTTGTTTTTACTCATTAAGCGGTGCCCTGTGAGGTCATCGTTTGGGCTGAACCACGTCATAAGGGTGATATTTTCCTCGATTGCGAAGGCGGGATCGTCTGCGACGATGACATGATCGTCTACACCGTTAAATTCGAGGGCGGTGCCGAATTTTCCTTCAACCCACTCCGGTTTCCCGTGAAATTCTCCATCGTGTCCGTTGCCTGTGACATCTATGGCTTCTTTGCCTTTCCCTTCATCAAAGGGCCAGTAAGCGACGAGTCCGTCTTCTGCGACGTTGGCGATACTGAGGTTGATAGTAATGAGGAGTGAGAATAGCAGCAACAATACAAAGATAACTTTGGGCATTGCGGTTCTCCTATGCAAAAGCGAAATTTTAGATTTGTATCTTGGGGAACTTATAAATATTATAACATATTTGTGAAAAAGAAGTGTAAAAAAAATGGTCTAAATCAGGATGGACAGGATTTTAAGATAGGCAGGATTAAGAGGTCTTATATTCGAGAGCAATTCTTGGAGATAATTTGAAGGCATTACAAACTTGGATTATCTTTACTGAACTTCGGGGTACCAATAGCGCACTAAACGGAACGCTCAATAGACCAGTGCCGATCTGTGCTTTGGACGACAACGGCACCCGGTAGGTCTATCTGTGTCAACATCTCGTTGACTTCGGCGATGGTGAACGCAGCGAGGAAGGAGTCGTAATATAATTTCTGTTGATAAGGGGTGTCGTCCGCGGTATACAAGTCTACAAAGACTTGCGCATCTGCTGGCGTTTCAGGACGGATGAGGTCGCGGATGAGAACTGTTCCTTTGGGACGGGCAACTCTGCCCATCTCTTTGAGTGCCTTCATTGCATCGTGGATGTGATGCACAATGCTGTTTGAGATGAGTCCATCAAAGGTGTTGTCGGGATAGGGTAGGATTTTGGCATCGACGCGTTCGAGGGTTATCCGATCCGTGAGACCGGCATTTTCGACGTGACGCTTCGCTATCTTCAGCATTTCTTCGGACAGGTCAATAGCGGTGATGTGGATATCTGGACAGCGTTGGGCGAGTAGGATCGGAATCTGTGCGGGACCGGTGCCGACATCGAGGAAATGTCCGGTGCTCGCACCGAGATCGACAACGCGGTCTACGAAAGCCTGGTCGACCTCACCGTGCTCCATCGCATCGTAGGCTTCGGCGGCTTCCGCTGTGTCCATCACTTCTGGTTCTACAATTCGGTCCACTCTGTTATCCCTTTCAACGGATATGTCTGTAGTAGCACAATTTATTATGCCTTGCGACGGGCAATGAATGGTTTCCCTACTACGAACGCGATTCCCTTTAATTTCAAAGTTGACAAAGCACTAATGATATTCTCTCGAATCCTGTAAATCCTCTAATCCTGATAATCTTGATTCAGACAATAATTTTGCGACAGTGCTGGCATTCTGGTGGATCTGATCGGGTTGAAATTGGGTGTACATGCCAACTGCCATTGCATCAGTGGGTTTGATATTCTCAAGCGCGAGTTGAAAGGCTTCATGCGGCTCGTTCCTACCCGCGGCTAACACTTTTATCGCGATTATCGGTAGCGGTATTGCCTGTATCGCGGCGAACGCGGCATAGCGATCATCCGGCAGATAGAGTTCCCGATGTTTTGTATGATTATACAAGGCGCAAACATAAAAGTCAACATCATATCCTTCGGTGTAACAGTACTTGAGAACCTGTGGATCATGCGTGCCGAGTCCGACCGCATAACCGAGATCACGAATACGTTTGAGTCCATCGTGTAAGGAACCGAGTCGTCCTTCGGCATACAATTTATCGGTTGTGCCACCGTGGTGGTAGACAGCAATCGGTTTATAACGAGCGATAATCTGCAGATAGTCGTCGAGGTTTGCGTACTCTGTATCTTTTGGTGTCTGGGCAATCCACTGAATGGTGCCACCTGCGTTCCAGTATTCGTTGAGGGTGCGCATGATATGCCGATCGGCGCGAGCGAGGACGGTGTTGATTCCGTTCTCCTCTGCTTGGCGGAGGTCTGCCATAATTTGGAGCGTCGTATAGTAATCCTCCATGGCTTTCGATGCCGCTGGAGAATGGTGCGAAATGCCGCTATACGGATTACCGCCGATAATGAGTCGCGTGATACGATGCGATGCGATTGAAATTGTGGGTATTTTCATCGTTTTATTTCGTAGAGCCTTCGGGAACCGACACTGGAGTGCAACTCTCTTTTTGTGACGGTTTTATAAATTACACCATCCGGACGCGTATAAAATGTTATTTCGTAGGTATCGCTTGTTGGAACGGATGCTCCTGTTATGCTGTGGAAGCCGTTAATTTGCCGTTGTCTGGAACCGATTCGGTGATATTCTCGCGGTAGCAATTCCAATACCGGCATTTGCCAGATATAGATTTTTGAACCTGTTCCGTCATTAATTATTCCATGCGGTGTTCCCCATTCTTGAATCACCTTTGAGATATGCTTCTCCTTCCAATCCGATTCATGTATGGAGTTTTGACACCTTCTCGCGTCGGTTTCGTAAATTACGCCATTTGAATGCGTATGGAAGCTAAATTCGTATACGGTGTTATTTGATGAGAGCGTCTGCCAGACGTAGATTTTTGGACCTACCTCTCCACCGG
>JAAXHD010000323.1 GCA_012271015.1 Candidatus Poribacteria bacterium
GGACTTGCGCTTGGTGGGAAGACTTATAAACTGAAATTTGGACACCGAGGCGCAAACCAACCCGTCAAACATCTTGAGACAGATCGAGTTGAAATTACCTCACAAAATCATGGATTCTGCGTTGATATTGATTCACTACCGAATAGTGTTGACGTTACACATGTCAACCTGAATGATGACACACTTGAAGGGATACAGCATCGGGAATATCCCATCTTTTCTGTACAGTATCATCCGGAAGCATCGCCGGGTCCACACGACGCAAGTTATCTTTTTTCGCGTTTTACAGAAATGATGGATTTTTAATTTGGACTTACGCATACTGCTCTTTTGTAGCATAAACTGTTAGTTTGTGCCGAAACCGTCTTTGTTTTTTNNCTTGCGGGGTAATAGCGTGCGTTTCGTAATGGTGCGCGTTCCACCCATCCAGGGGAAACGCCCAAGCAAAAACCCCTCCATTACATTACGGACTACAGAGTGTGCTACAAGGAATGAATTTCGCCCATTTCGAGACTAAACCTTGTGTCCTAAATTAGCCTAAGACAGTAACCTGCAACAACGGCGCAGGCGGATATGAGAGAAAACAGAGAATAAACAAACGATTCCATTTAACGCTTTGCGGATAATTAAAAAATGCCAAAACGAACAGACATAGAAAAAATCTTAATTATCGGATCCGGTGCCATTATCATTGGACAGGCTTGTGAGTTTGATTACTCCGGTACACAGGCATGTAAGGCACTCAAAGAGGAAGGGTATGAAATTACTCTTGTCAATAGCAACCCCGCTACCATCATGACCGATCCGGATTTCGCTGATCGGACGTACATTGAGCCAATTACAGCAGACACTGTAGAACTTATAATTGCCAAGGAACGTCCGCAAGCACTGCTGCCGACACTCGGTGGACAAACTGCCTTGAACGTGTCTGTTGAACTCGCAGAATCTGGTGTGTTAGACAAATACGAGGTTGAACTCATTGGTGCAAAATTGCCTGCTATCCAAAAAGCAGAGGACCGCGCACTCTTCAAAGAGGCAATGACAAAAATCGGATTGGCAGTCCCGCAGAGCGGTATTGCCCACACGGTACAAGAGGCACTCGGGCTCGTCCAAGAGATTGGATTCCCCGCAATCATCCGCCCTGCGTTCACACTTGGTGGCACAGGTGGTGGCATCGCTTACAACATCGAAGAATACGAAAAAATGGTCACATCGGGGCTTGCCTTGAGTCCAATCAGTGAACTACTTATTGAAGAGTCCGTCATCGGATGGAAGGAATTCGAGCTGGAAGTCATGCGCGATGGTGCAGACAACGTCGTCATAATATGCTCCATCGAGAATGTTGATGCTATGGGAGTCCACACTGGCGACAGTATTACTGTCGCACCTATCCAAACGTTGACGGATAAGGAATACCAACTGATGCGGGACTCAGCGATTAAGATTATTCGTGAGATTGGTGTAGACACGGGCGGTTCCAATATTCAATTTGCTGTTGATCCAAAGACCGGCAAACAGGTTGTCATTGAGATGAACCCCCGCGTTTCCCGGAGTTCTGCACTTGCGTCGAAAGCCACTGGGTTTCCAATCGCGAAAATCGCAGCGAAACTCGCCGTCGGCTACAATTTAGATGAGATTCCCAACGACATTACTGCTGAGACACCTGCCTGCTTTGAGCCGACTATTGATTATGTGGTCGTCAAGATTCCGAGATGGGCTTTTGAAAAATTTCAAGGGACCGATGAAACACTCACCACACAGATGAAGTCTGTCGGCGAAGCAATGGCCATCGGAAGAACCTTTAAAGAGGCATTGCAAAAAGGTTTGCGCTCGTTAGAGACAGGATGGCACGGTTTAGATAACCATCCACTTGATGAACTACCGCTATCTGAATTGCCAAGTAAACTGAGCGTGCCGAACGTTAAACGTATCTTTTATATTAAAGCGGCACTTGCACGTGGGATGAGTATTGAGGAAATCCATGCTTACACACACATCGACCCATTTTTCCTCTACAATATGAAGGAAATTGTTGATTTTGAAAACGCTTTGTCCGAACCTGATACTCGACAATATATAGACCAACACTTACAAAAGTCTGAAACAGATGGAGAGTTCACGAAAAAACTCCTGCAACAAGCGAAACAGTTTGGGTTTTCGGATCGGCAGTTGGGGGATATCTATGATGTCCCAGAAGAAACCATCCGCGAATGTCGGAAGGGACTTGGTGTTGACGCAACTTTTAAAACTGTTGACACTTGTGCCGCGGAGTTTGAAGCAGAAACGCCTTACTATTATTCAACCTGTTCGAGTGAAGATGAGGTGCGTCCATCTGATAGACCCAAAATCATGATACTTGGTGGCGGTCCGAATCGTATTGGGCAGGGGATCGAATTCGACTACTGTTGCGTTCATGCCGCTCTTGCACTCAAAGCTGATGGTTATGAAACCATCATGGTAAACAGCAATCCAGAGACCGTTAGCACCGATTATGATACATCCGATCGACTCTATTTCGAGCCGTTGACCTGTGAAGATGTTCTCAACATTTATCAGAAAGAAAAGCCGTCTGGTGTCATTGTTCAGTTTGGTGGACAGACTCCGTTGAACCTTGCGATCGCACTCAAAGCTGCAGGTGTACCAATTATCGGCACGAGCCCTGAGGATATAGCCCGTTCCGAGGACCGGCGTCTTTTCAAAGCGGTTTTAGACGACATCGGATTAATGCAACCGCCCAACGGAACTGCGACATCGAGTGAGGAAGCTGCTCCTATTGCTGCGGCACTCGGCTACCCTGTTATCGTTCGTCCGTCGTATGTTTTAGGCGGACGTGCCATGCAGATCGTTTACGATGAAGAACTCCTGCACGAATACATGCACTCCGCTGTTCAAGCTTCACCTGAACATCCTGTACTCATTGATAAATATCTCGAAGAAGCGATTGAAGTGGATGTCGATGCGATATCCGATGGAAACCGTACTGTTATCGGTGGTATCATGGAGCACATTGAGGAGGCTGGCATCCATTCAGGAGACAGTGACTGCGTGTTGCCACCTTACACACTCGTGGATGAACAGATTGAGAATCTCAAAACCTTTACCTATGCCTTGGCAAAAGCACTGCGTGTATGTGGCTTGATGAATGTGCAATACGCGATAAAGAACGATGAAATTTATGTACTTGAGGTGAATCCGCGTGCATCCAGAACCATTCCATTTGTGAGTAAAGCGATTGGCGTGCCATTAGCAAAACTCGCTGCGCGTGTGATGGCTGGTAAGACCCTCGCTGAGCTTGGATTTACGAATGAAATTGAACCTGTGTATTTCAGCGTCAAGGCTCCGGTATTTCCCTTTAACCGCTTCCCCGGCTCAAATACGCGCTTGGGTCCTGAGATGAAATCGACTGGGGAGGTCATGGGAATTGATACGGATGTCTCCCGCGCCTTCGCTAAGGCACAAAAGGCGTGTGGTTATACGTTACCGCTCGGCGGCAAGGTCTTCATCAGTGTTAAAAATAAAGATAAGCGTGCCATTATCTTCATCGCCAAGAAACTTACCGACATGGGCTTTGAGCTTATCGCTACGCACGGAACCGCAAAGGTACTACTTCGCAATGGAATGGAGTCAGAACTGGTTTTCAGTATTGGTAAAGGGAGACCGACGATTCACGATTACATCAAAAATCACGCGGTGGATCTAATTATCAACACACCGACCGGTGATTTACATCGTCCCAATGAGCTCCTAATTCGCGAGATGGCGATAGCGCACGACATCCCGATCTTCTCAACTATACCCGGTGCGGCTGCAGCCGTTAACGCCATTGACGCGTTGCAGCGAGGAGATATTACGGTCACGCCGCTCCAAGATTATTTCCAGATGCTTTCATAGTTGTCAGTTGTCGGTTGTCGGTTGTCAGAGAGGGTTATCAGAGTCGAGAACTTAGACCAAAACCCAAGCCTGCAACAACGGCGCAGGCGACTCGAACACAAAAAACGTTCGGATACAAACAAACGAGACTTATCCGCAAGGAATAATTAAAAAATGGCGAATGATTCTATACAAAGAAACACTCGATGGGTTCAAACCTTCGATCGAATTCTTGAGTCCTTAAACCTTGATGCAGAACGTCCAGTGAGTGTCCTGCAAATTGAAGACGGTAGGGAAGTAGTCATTGTACAACCCAATGCCTTCACTATCTCACGTATTTACGCGAGCGGTCGCCCCGATGGTATGCGTCCACACGGTGTAGATTCCTATTACGATTACTTCTTCGCAAAATTGCGAGAGTATGAAGAACAGCACGAAACTCGTGAGGGGTTCCAATTGGAGTCGGAGGAATGGGAAACCCTTTTTGAGGAATCCTTTCACCGTTATACCCGTTACCTGCTATTCGCAGGTATCAAACGGTGGGAAGATGTCCAGAGCGATACCGCGACGAACCTCGCAGTAACAAATTTGGCACGTGAATGTGCACCATCCGAAATCGCTTGGCGGAGTTACCAATATAAGGGTTATATGCTCATGATGCACAGCATTGCCAAGGCAGAATTGAGTCTGCAAGAGGATGATACAGCGGCAGCATTGCAACATATTGACACTGGAATTCAACAGATTGGGGAGTTCTGCGGCGAATGTTTGCGCGAGGAACACGGTGAGGCAGAAAATATTACTCGTGAACGCTATCTCAGTAATCTCATCGAATTTCGATCTGACTTGGAGACGCTCGATTCAGACGCTACTGAAGCGGAAAGCGATGAAGAAGATATTTTGGCAGAGTTGGAGAGATTGCTAAATGAAGACGAGGAATAGGGTATAGTCTACTATATATCGTCTTCATGTGGTGCTTGTATCAGGATACCTCCTAAGAACAGGAATGCAATGCCTCGGATGAGCACATGCAACTGTATCCCAAAGTCGAAAAGAACGCCTACTGGGAAAGCAATAACTGAAACAAAGAATAGATAACCAGCAACTGGATTTCCCCACGAATGGAGCGCGGAACCATAGCAAACAGCAAGAAGGGAGCAGAGGAACGCACCAGTCATAAAGAGGGCTTCGCCCCATTCTGCCCAGAGTGCGTAGAGTGATGTGCCAATTGCCTTGGTCGCCGATTCACTGGCAAGTTCGGATAGCGAGTTTAACGGAGCAGTTTGTGAACAATGCGCTATTAATTCTATGACAAGCCAAGGAATGGCGAAACTTGCTCCCAGAGTACTTCGTGAACTGGCATCTGAAGAGAGCAAACCGTATCCAGTTAATAAAGTTGGCACAAGTAAAATGATCGAAACGACCCCTATCCCGTGATAAATTCCGACCGTGCCCGATGGAAGTGAAGAAATAGCCGATAAACCAAAAATAAACCAAATACTTGACGCAAGCATGAGAAAGCCGCTCAAGCCGCCAGTGAGCCCACCCAGTCTATACAGTGAGCTGAGCTTTTTGTCCATTCATTCCTCCGAAAAAGTGCAGATAAAATTCTTCGTATCAGGTATTATAATTCTATCGTATATTATGATTTTATAGTTTACATGAATTCGCAATTTTAAACAAACATTTTTTTACATGCCTTGAGCGGAAAATCTGAGATCTTGGAAGGTGTCCCGAATATGAATACGCAGAAAACGGTGCTTATTGTAGATGCCGATAGGACCGAACGAGAACTTGTCTGTGAAACACTTGCAGGTCAAGGGCTGCGTCTTGTTGTCACAGGAAATATGTATCAAGCGTTTCATCATATTGAGCACCTCAAGGTAGATATTTTCATCGCACAATTAAGAGCAGAACGGATTGATGGGTTGACTCTGCTCGATGCTGCGGCACAACATCAGCCCGATGTCGGTGTCATTTTTATTACAGAACCCAACATCCTGGAAACCGATATCGGTATCAAAGCGATGCTGGCATACAAAGACACTTTTTTTCTACCGAAGCCGGTTAATCCCGTCCATCTGGCGGCACTTCTGCAGAGAACGCTCGAAAATCAACGCCTCGCTTTCGAGAATCGGCAACTACAATCACAAATAGATGAGAAAGAAGGACTACGCCGTCTCACAGGAAAGTCGCCTGAGATCACGAAAATTCGCGACATGATCACGCAGATCGCACCGACAAAAGCAACTGTGATGATATACGGTGCGCGGGGGACGGGTAAAGAATTAGTTGCCCGTGCGATTCACCATCGGAGTTTACGACGTGGTTCCCTTATTGCCTTTAACTGTGCAACGCTAAACGAAAACCTCGCAGAATCTGAACTCTTTGGTCATGAACGCGGCGCGTTTAGCGGGGCGTATCATCAACGCATAGGAAGGTTTGAGCTTGCACATGGCGGCACCCTCTTTCTTGACGAGGTCTCGCAACTTAGCTTATCCAATCAAGCACGCCTTTTGCGCGTCCTCGAAGAACGCGAATTTGAACGGGTTGGTGGTGACAAGACAATTCAGGTCGATGTGCGTGTCGTGTGTGCCACGAACCACGATTTGGAAGCCGCTTGCAGAAGGCGAGAATTCCTCCCAGATCTCTATGATCGGCTTAACGTAGTGCCTATCCACCTTCCAACCCTTCAGGAACGTATTGAAGATGTTCCGTTGCTCGTTAAAGATTTCCTTGAAGAGTTTAGCCAACAGAACGGTAAGTCTCCAATAGCAATCGCACCGGAGGCGGTTAGAACGTTGATGAAATACGACTGGCCAGGGAATGTCCGAGAGTTGAAAAATTGCATTGAAGGTATGGTCGTCATGTCTAACCAATCGATAATCCAGCAGAGTCACCTACCTGAACGCATTCTCAAATCAACGGGAACAGAGTTCTCGAATTTACTTTCGGTTCCTGATGTCTGGCAAATCGGTGATAATAACGGTGGGCAACGCCTCAATGTAGAAGTCGGTATGTCGCTTGATGAAATCAGCCGGGAGGCACTGCGCGCGACTCTCGAATCTGTAGACAACAACAAAGCAAAAGCCGCAGAAATTCTCAAAGTAAGCCGACGAACAGTCCAACGAAAAGCAAAAGAATACGGTCTGTCCGACGAATGAGAATTCCACAGCCCCTATTTTCCGCACTCTTATCTGGACCACTCAAGAGTATCAATTTAACCGCATCAGAAATTTAGTGTCCCTGAGACAGTAGCTTCTGCTTGTTCGCATAAACCTGTTTATAATAATCTACACGTTTTAATTGCGAAGCCGCTGCCTCGTCGATGACGACAACCGTCCGAGGATGCATCTGTAGCACCGATGCTGGCACCTCCGCTGTGATAGGTCCCTCCACGGCGTGGGCAATCGCCTCCGCTTTCGATTCACCGTTTGCCAGTAGCAGACACTGTTTCGCTTCCATGATCGTGCCCACGCCCATCGTAATCGCCATTTTTGGCACCGCCTCCACAGTTCCACCGAAATGCGGAGCGTTCGCTTCCAGCGTACTCTGAGTCAATGTTTTGATGCGAGTCCGAGATCCCAGAGATGAACTCGGTTCATTAAAACCGATATGTCCATCCTTTCCAATACCCAGCACTTGAATATCAATGCCACCAGCATCCACGATTGCTGCTTCGTACTGCTCACAAAATTCCTCGTGTGCCACAGCCGTACTCTGCGGGATATGGCAATTTTCAGTGGGAATATTAACAGCGTTAAAAAAGTGGGTCGCCATGAAGGTGTGGTAGCTATGCGGATGGTTCGGTGGAATCCCGACATACTCATCAAGGTTAAAAGTCGTCACTGATGAGAAATCGAGTCCTTCGGTTTTGTGCATTCGTGCCAAAGTTTCATAAAGCCCGATCGGCGTGCTACCGGTAGCAAGTCCCAAAACGAGATTCGGCTTTTTTTTGAGTGCCTCTTGGATAATTTCCGCTGAAACCGCGACGAGCTGGACATAAGTCGGTTGAATAATAACTTCCATTTATTGCGTAGAACACTTTCCAATTGCGTTAGTATTTTTGGGTTTCGTATTAAACGTTCCCAGCGATAATCCTGTCCATATCATCGCTGATGCTATGCACCCTGCCCTCGGGATTATCTCCGTCAACGGGGAGCTCCGCGGTCATGTAGTCGTCATATCCAATATCTGCAAGTGCTGCCATGACAGCGTTCCAATCGATTGTGCAGTCTTCTATCAGATAGGTGAACCGACTCTCATTCGCGTTGAAACCCTTGATATGTACTTTAGAAATACGATTTCCCAAGGAACGGATCCAGTGTTGCGGATATCCATATAGGACGATGTTACCGACGTCAAAATAGGCTGTTACTGTCTCGCTCTCAAATTCGTCGAGATACCGTGAAAATTCTATTGGACTGAGTAGAAATTTATTCCATACGTTCTCAATAGCAATAGTGATACCTTTTTCTGATGCTTCCGGAATCAGTTTGCGGATTTCTGACTGTGAACGTTCATACGCCGCCTCGTAGCGGGTCGCATCATTGACAACAGCAGGAACAAGCAATACTGCATCTGCTCCGACAGTCGTCGCGGTTGCTATGGAATCAAGCATCCCTTCTCGCGATTCGGCACGCACCATGTCATCGGCATCGGAAAGTGGACATGACCAGTGTTTGCTGTTCATCACACTAAACACTTTTAATTGATGTCGTGTTGCAATCTCTTTTGTCTGGAACCGATCGGCATCATTTGTGAGAGTGCCAATTTCGACTCCGTCAAACCCTGCTTCTTTCGCGAGTTTAAACCGTGCCTCCGTCGAATTGCCCGGTAATGACCCAATACATATTCCTTTTTTCATTATTTCTCCTTTTGCGCCGTCTGAATTTTTAATAGGAGTTTGTTGTATGCATCCACATCCGGTGCCAGCGCGAGGGCTTGATGAATCGCTTCCAAAGCCTCGGCATATTGTGCGTTGCGATAGTAGGTGTATGCAAGCGTATCGTAGTGTCTCGCAGTTGGTTCTAAAGAGACAGCATGCCTCGCTAAGTCAATCGCCTGTTGTATATCTCTACCGAGTCCAGCATAAAGGCGTGCCAAGTTATTATACGCTTCTGCCGCTGTGCTATCTACAACAATTGCACGCTTGAACGCAGCAATCGCTGGATCAAATTGTTGTTGGTTTATATAGATGACTCCTAACTTCAGCCATGTCTGTGAGTCGTTTGGTGCAATTTCTGTAGATTTCTGATACGTCAGTGCCGCTTTTTCAAACGCCCGCTGTTTGATGAAGACTTCGCCGAGATGAGTATACGCTGGTAAAAAAGACGGATGCATCTGTGCGGCAGTTTCGTAAACTCGAACTGCCGCTGTTAAATTGTTGTACGCCTCGTGCAGTTCCCCTAATTTGATGTATAGCATCGGCAGATTCGGATTTGTATAGAGTACCTCCCGAAACTGGTGTACTGTATCCTCATAAGTTTTCAGATGTTGAAACTGTGCCATAGCCGCCGCCGCTTGTTCACTGTTTCCAAGCCGCCGATAGGTAAGCGCGCGTCGATAGTGGACCTGTGATAGATATTGATTTCGCACGAGCGCGGCATCGTAATATTCCATCGCCTGTTGTAGACGATCTTGTAGTTCTGATACCCTCCCGAGTCCGTAATAGGATTCAGTATGATCCGGATTTAAACGGATACCTTCACGATAAGCGTTCTCAGCTGCATTCAATCGGTGCTGCAGCACATATACATCACCGAGATGGATGTGTACTTCCGAGGTTTCAGGCAGGAGGGCAAGTGCTTGTCTGAGATGGTTTTCGGCAAGCGTCAATTTGCCTTGGGTTTTATAGACGATGCCTAAATGAAGGTGCGCGGTTCCATGCACATCATGCGGTGCTTTTAGTGCCAAAGCACTCTGATATGCCGATACTGCCTCGCTTAAGCTGTTGAGTTCCTGATAGACAATACCGATATAGCACTCGGCAAGACCGCCAACACTCCCGGATGTTGCAAATTCTTTTCGGATCGTTTGAAATTCGGTGAGTGCCAGATCGTACTGTTCCGCCTCAAGGTAGCGCACGCCGCGCTCAAACCTGCTGTTCAGTTCCCCTTCAGTATCGCACCATCCTTGTATTGATGAAAGCGAAATGAGGATAACAATAATAGTGATTGGCGTTTTCATTGCGGGAAGTAGACGGCATTGATGCGTAAACATACGCCAATGAGAGAGTAGGTATGGGACGGCGCGGAAGCCGTCCCAACATTTTACGGTGTGAAATTAGTCACGACGCTTTTTCAGTTGCCCCCATGTAGAGGCGAGTTTGTCCGCAGGTTCAACAGGAAGTAGTTTACCGTCCATAATTTCTGTAACCTCTTTAGCACTAACGGCTCTGTCGTAGACGTAGAGATCGTCGATCCAGAACTTCGCAGCGTTATACCCCGTTCTACCGATGTAAAGTTTCTCTGCTCCTTGGGCGTGGTCCTTCGGAACAGCTATCTTCACAACTTCTTTTCCATCGACATAAAACTTCAACTCGGCCTTCTCTTTGACACCTGCGATGTGATACCATTTATTCTCATCAAATGTGTCGTTTTCTCCATCGGGACCCGCACAGTGCGTGCCTGCGTTACCGGGATTAAACCGGTAATGGATGTGTAGAGGTACACGGTTACAGGTCCATATACCGGGTGAACGGTCAGAGCCGGGGGCTTTTTTCGCTATAATTTGATCCCAGCCACCGGAGTTCGGATCCGTAAAGTTGAGCCAGAAGAGATAGGAGTTGTCCGTATAATCTTCTAACTCTTTGAAGGAATCGACTGTCACACTGTCCGCGCCTTTTTCAAATAACATCGCGCCTTTGTACTTTCCTTTACCTTTGTCAATCTTTCCCCCGTCAACGATTTCACCATCATTTCCGCTACCGGTTTCATCTACAAGTTTTCCACCTTTCGCTTCATCGAAACTGAAGTAAAGGATTAAACCTTTATCTGTGACATTTGCGGCATCTGTGGAGAGCGCGCTGCCTACTATTAATAGGGCAACTGCGAGTACATACATAACCAAACGCATGAGTAACCTCCTCATGTCTAAAACAAAGTTAACATACTATGTGAGTCTTTAAAAAAGACCACGCTTTAACTCGTGAGAATATGATACACCAAAAAACTTAAATATGTCAAGGAAAATATGCGTCTGGAACTTTCTGATCCACCGATAAAAGAATAGATGATGTCGGATTTCGGCTACGTATGTTTATATTAAACGAAGGCGGATTACAGACGGACGGAACTCAAGACATTTATTCTATTACTGTGGGCTTTTGGATGCGTGTCTATCTGCTGTCACGATAGAGAGGTGGGCTCTCTTTGGGAAACAGGTAAAACTTTGACGAACAGGCAGACACAGACGAGAAGATGAATGCGGGACACCCTCAGAGCCATCCCACATTTTATGATCTGAAATTAATCACGACGTGTTTTCAACTGTCCCCACGTCGTAGCGAGTTTGTCTTGAGGTTCAACAGGAGTGAGAAGACCACCTTCCATGATATTTTCTACCTCACCGGCATCGAGTGCTCTATCATAGACATAAAGGTCATCAATATAAAAGAGCGCAGAGTTATAACCCGTTTTACCGATATAGAGTTTTTCTGCTCCTTGCGCGTGGCTCTCTGGAACCGTCTGTTCCACAACTTCTTCCCCATCCACATAGAACTTCAACTTGTCCCCTTCTTTGACACCTGCGACGTGATACCAGTCCCCGATTTCAAACTCGTCATCTTCTCCCTCAGGACCCGCACAGAGTGTGCCTTGGTTACCAGGATTGAACCGGTAGTGGATGTGCAGCGGCGCACGGTTACAGGTCCATATCCCCGGAGAACGGTCGGAACCGGGGGCCTTTTTTGCTATAATCTGGTTCCACGCACCGGAATTCACATCGGTGAAATTGAGCCAGAAAAGATAGGAGTTATCTGTATATTCTTCTAATGCCGGAAAAGAATCGACCGATACACTGTCACCCCCATCATCGCATAACAACGATCCGTTGCCGTAGACTTTTTCGTCCGTGGCAATCTCCGCGCCATCAATTACGCCATCATTCCCGCCACCGGTTTCATCCATAACCGTCCCATTTTTTGCGTCATCGAAACTGAAATAAAGGATTAAGCCGTCGTCTGTGACTGTGGCGTGTGTAGTGAGCGCGCTGCCTACCATTAGGAATGCAACGGCAAATAGATACAATATTAAACGCACGAGTAACCTCCTCAGGTCTAAATCAAAATTAGTGTGCTGTGCGAGCCTGAAAAAGAGACTCGCGTTTTAACTCATAGAAATATGATACAACAAAGAACTTAAATATGTCAAGGAAAATCTACATACACGTGTTTTCTATTGGAAATGGGTGATGTAGCGTCTCAGAGATATATATAAAAATACTTTGACGTACCTTTGTTTCTGTGGTATGCTAAAAGGCACTTCAATGGATTTAAATCAGTAATCCTGAATTGACGAAGATTGCGTTATTTATTTTTTCTGAAAGGGATGCCGAAATGAAGCGTACCGATGACCGATCCATCCGTGTCGTTGCCATCTGTGGGAGCCTGCGACAAGGCAGTTCAACGCATGCCGCACTCCAAATTGCACTCTCCGCCGCTAAAGAGGCAGGTGCTGAGGTTGAGTTGCTTGAACTCGGTGAATACGATCTTATCTTTCAAGGCTCTGTCGCGAGCGAAAGTGACTATCCGTCTGGCGTTTTCAAGTTGCGGGAAAAAGTGAAACGTGCACACGGCATACTTCTCGGATCACCCGAATATCACGGCAGTTTCAGCGGTGTCCTTAAAAGTGCACTCGATCTGATGGGGTTTGATGAATTTGAGAATAAGGTAATCGGGCTTATCGGTGTATCCGGCGGACGCATGGGCGCGGTGAATGCGCTTTCCATGTTGCGGACGGTAGGCACTGCCCTTCACGCATGGGTTGTCCCGAATGACGTATCAATTCCAAATTCATCTGAGGCGTTTGATGAAGACGGGAACTTACACGATGCCGAATTGACAGCGCGTGTCAAAGCCGTAGGCAAACAGGTTACCGAATTCGCAGTACTTCGGAATTCAGCATGAGAACGGGACCGACGCAGAAACATAAGACAATAGAATCCAGCAGACGAAATGAACGCAATACACAATTGGCACACATGGATTGGCACGGACGAAGCAGGAAAGGGTGATTATTTCGGGCCCCTCGTTGTCGCAGCCGTTTTTGTAGACGCAGATTGTCGAGAAACGCTCATTGATTTGGGCATCGCCGATGGGAAAACCCTGTCAAATCGCCGTATACGTGATCTCGCTGAATTAATGCACACTCGCTATAAACGGCATATCGTTGTCGTGGAAAGAATGCCCAACGCGTATAACTCTCTCTATAACGAGTTCCGTAGGCAGGGGAAAAACCTAAATCACTTTTTGGCATCGCTCCATGCAGAAGCTATTCACACGTTAGCGACTCGGATAGGCGCGAAACATGTGCTTGTTGACAGGTTTTCTAAAGAGGATCTCATCACGCCGCAACTGCGTCACCGAATGAACAGTGGAATACAATCACACCACAGAACCTCCGCTCCACCTCAAGGCAGATTTTCCGGTCGTATACCTTTGGAAATGGAAATATTGCAGGTTCCAAAAGCAGAACGAGACATTGCCGTCGCTGCCGCCTCAATCATCGCTCGTGATACCTTTCTGAACGGAATGGAAACGCTGTCAGAAGAATATGGGATCTGTTTGCCGAGGGGTTCGTATCAGGTCGTAGAAGCGGGCAGGGAATTTGTCGCGATGCATGGGAATGACGCACTCGGACAGGTCGCAAAACTCCACTTTCGTTTGACGGATATTGTTAAGGAGCCTCTTATAACCCAGAGGTAGTTGGAATTAACCGAAAACCACCGTGAAACGAAGTGGAACGGTGACCAGATTTAATAGTTTAAAAAGATGGAAGAATTATTTAGTGTTCACTACGCCGAAGTTGGACTCAAAGGCAAAAATAGGGTATTTTTTGAGAAACGGCTCGTGAATAACATCAAACTGTCCCTGCGCGGCACAGGATATGCAGAAGTAGAGCGACTTCACGATAGAATACTCGTGCATCTTGGGCAAAGAGCCGACATTCGGGAAGTTAAAAGACGCTTGCAGCAGGTGATGGGTATCGCTTATTTTCAACTCGCCTGCCGTACTGACAGAGACATCACCGCTATTAAAGCGGCGGCTCTCCAGCAAATTCAAAACGGTTGTTACGAATCCCTTAAAGTCGAGACACGCCGGACGGATAAAACCTTTCCGTTAACCTCTCCACAGGTAAGTGCGGAGGTCGGCGGCTATCTCGTTAAGGAAACAGGCACGCGTGCCGATATGCACAATCCCGACTTGGTTTGTTGGGTCAAAATAACACACAACGCGGCGTATGTTTCCACTGAGAAAATTCCAGGGATTGGCGGATTGCCAGTCGGTGTGAGTGGTAAGGTGCTCGTCATGTTGTCGGGTGGGATTGACTCCCCTGTCGCTGCGTGGCAGATGATAAAACGTGGCGCGAAAGCCGTTTTTATTCATTTCTACAGTTATCCGTACACCGATAAAGCCTCCTTAGAAAAAGTGATTGAGCTTGCTCAGATTTTGGCGGTGTCGAACTATCGTAGTACTGTCTATCTCGTCCCATTTGCTGAACTCCAGCAGCTTATCGTCGCTGCAACACCGACCCCCTTTCGGGTCCTGCTGTATCGGCGGATGATGACGCGCATCGCGCAGCGCGTCGCGGCTATGGAGACTGCAGAGGCACTCGTCACGGGTGAAAGCCTCGCACAAGTCGCATCTCAAACCCTGACAAATCTCAGATCCATTGAAGCGATCGCCGATATCCCAATTCTGCGTCCGCTTATCGGCGAGGACAAGTCTGAAATTATCGAAAAGGCACAACGAATCGGTACTTTTGACGTATCCACACGCCCACACCAAGATTGTTGTTCACTCTTTGTGCCCAAGCACCCCGCTACCCGCGCATCGCTTACTGATTTAGCCGACGCAGAATTGGGTTTAGATATAGAGGCGTTAGTTGAAGAGGCGTTAAATAATCTTGAAAAACGGATCGTCGAATCGAAAACCGCACAGAAATTCTAAAATGACGGCAGCCTGCAACGACGACGCAGGCGACCCTAAAGGAAGGGACGTTCATGCACAACCTGCCTCATTTAACGTCTTGCGAATTATTAGAAAAAAAAATATTGCTCATTCGCCTCAGTTCTCTTGGCGACATCGTGCTTACAACGCCCGCTATTCGCGCAGTCCGCTCGCATTTCCCGGAGGCGTATATTGCTATGCTCGTAGGAAAACAGTCGGCGGATGTCCTTCGAGAAAATCCACACCTTGATGAAATAATTACGTTTGATCGGTTCGCTAAAGACAAGGATACAGGTGAGATGTTGCGGACTGTCCGAGTTCTACGTGAACGTAAGTTCACGCTGGCTATTGACCTCCAGCGGAAATTTCGCACTGGACTGCTGATGTATTTCAGTGGTGCCACTGAGCGCATCGGTAAAGGCGCACTCTGTACTGTTCGGGTCCTTGAGCGAGGGAACAAGCATGCTACAACACACTACTTTGATCTGTTGCATGCCGCTGGTATTCCAGCGGTAAATCAAAGACTGGAACTGTTTCTTGCTGAGCCTGAGCGCGCAGCCGCCTCACAGCGGTTTGACACTGCAGGCGTTACGCAGGCAGGTTTAAAGGTAGGGATTTTTCCGGGGGCAGGTTGGAAGTTGCGCGAATGGATGCCCGAACGCTTCGCAACTATCGGGAACAAACTGGTCGAACATTTCAATGCCGAGGTCTTGATTTTCGGTGGCCCCAAAGAATCGGAACTCGTGCACACCGTTGCGAATCTGATGGACGCGCGTGCCGTTCCGTTTGCCGGAAATCTTCAGGTTCGGGAGTTAGCCGCCTGTATTGAAAAATGCGATCTCTTTCTCACAAATGACACCGGTCCGATGCACATTGCCGCAGCGGTTGGAACTCCCACTGTGTCACTGTTTGGTCCCGGCAATCATATCCGATTTCAACCGCTCGGTGGGTTGCACCAAACCATTCGCCACGATGTCCCCTGCAGTCCTTGCAAGCAATTCACAGATAAATGCAAAGATAATATCTGTATGAAAAAGATCACTGTAGATGAGGTGTGGCAGTCTATCTCCGCTGCCTTATCCGCACGCCGCCTCAAAAACGCGTAGATGATTTTCTCCAAGCACTTTTCGGATATCCTCGTCAGAGTAACCACGATCACTTAAACCTTCAGCGATCTTGATAAACTCACTGGCATCCTTGAGTAGGTCGCCACCCCCATCAAAGTCTGATCCGATGCCAACATGATCGATTCCGGCGATGTCAATTGCATAGGCGAAGTGATTGAGTAGTTGCGCCAAAGGTGGCATCTTCGTCCACCCATCGGCGGTGATGAATCCCGGAACAAAAGTGATGCCGACAACCCCTCCGTTAGCCGCTAAAGCTTTCAGTTGCTCATTGCTCAGGTTCCGCGGGTGCCGACACAACGTTTTGCAATTGCTATGGGATGCAATGACAGGGTGTTCCGATATTTCCAGCACGTCCCAAAATCCACGCTCACTAATATGAGAGACATCCACGAGCATTCCGAGGCGATTCATCTCCTTGACTAACGCCATGCCGAACCGCGTCAAACCGCCCCCCAGGTCCTCTTCATCATTTCCTGTCGACGCCCATGTATTCAGGTTATGTGTCAATCCAATTGAGCGAACCCCAAGCGTATGCAGCGAACGGAGAATATTAAGGCTTCGCTCGACGGCTTCGCTATTTTCAATAACAAGAACCGCGGCGAGCTTGCCAGATGCTTTCGCTTCACGAATGTCGCTTGCCTTCCGTGCGATACAAATGTCGTTGGCATTTGCGGTCACTTCCGCCTCGAACCAGCCAAAGGCATCTAACGCATACGCAAGGTGATTTTTCCATGCGCGTGTCACGTCAACAGCGAAAAATGCCGCATCAATGCCTCCCTGCCGCATTTTCGGTATGTTGAACTGGATGCCGATCATTTCTTCTTCTGGAGGAACGGGACCGCGCAGATAAGCGATAGTGCCAACTGGATCTGTGGCATTTTGGGCGTTTTCGTCAGTAAGACTGACATTGCCTCGACGGATGTGTGCCACGATTGCATCGTTATGTGAATCTATCACAAGTGCCTGCTCGTGCAGTTCGGAAATTTGCGTTTTTAATGTCATTTCTTCGTTTTCTTTCTCCATGTCCTCTATCTTAATCTAATATGGTTTGTATCGTCCGTTCGGCAATATCAGGAGTGATTCGTAAAGTTGTAGCGACGGTATATGGGAGTTGGTGTTGCGCGACGTAATCGGATAGGTTGATGAGCGTTTCGGCAATCGCATCACGAGCAACAGCCGACGGAAAATAATTGATCTGCAAACACTCTAATCCGTGACGGTACTGCGTCCAAGGTTGCGATTGCAACACAGCCATCAATAGGATGCCGAGTCCTACCAATTCACCGTGTAAAAGAGGTCCACCATTTGCAGTTTCGCCATTAGGAGATATCTCTTCAGTGGGTGTCAAATGGTTCTCAATTGCATAGACAAAGTAATGCTCACTTCCCTCTTCAATACGGCTATGTCCGCATTGATAGCAGAGTTGGACCTCCATACAGAGCAGATCGAGTAGAAGTTTCAAGCCGGTTGGAGTGCCGCGACCGATTTCCCGTGCGTTATCCAGAAGCGTTTGGAGAAGGGTGCCTGCTATGTCAACAGCATGCGGCATCAGTTGTTGGTCTGATGGGTTGGCACCCATCTTCTCTGCTTCTTGCCAATCCCAGAGTGCTGTTGCGATCGATAGGACGTCCGCTGCACCGCTTGCCCGCATTGAAGCAGGGGCGTTGCACAAAACATTCATATCTATAATAACAGTGTCCGGTGCTTTTGATGGAAGATAATGGACACACCCATTTTCTCTAACGCCAGTCGCATCCGTCAGAAAAGCATCAGTTGATAGAACGGTAGGCAACGCAACGAGTGGTAACCCTTTTGCAGCTGCGACATATTTGGCAGTATCAACGGCTAACCCGCCACCGATACCATAAACCACTTCGCCTTTACACGCCTCCGCGAGCACAGCCATATCTGCCTGCGTGTTACCCTCAACGTAAATAGGATGTTGCGTATTTATGTCGATGCCGTTAACGACCTTCCATGCCGGAGCCGTTGTCAAGACGACCGCCTCGCGATGCTCCTTAACATTCGCGAAAGGGGATCTTACAATACTTGGCAATCGTCCAATCTTTTCATGAGAACAATCATCTCGGAACATCTTTTTAATTTTACCCTATGGTATCTCCGCGAGATATATCTGTCGGGAGCCTTCATGAACTGAGTCGAAGGTAATCGTTTTTCCATCGGGTGCCCAGCGTGGATGCAAATCACATCGGATATCTCCAACAAACTGTTCCTCGTGATGGAATTCGCCCAAAACAATTTTTCGGTTTTCAGCGATATTGTAAACCATAAGTTGTGCCAAACGTTCTGTACCACGGGGATAGGTATCACAAAGCAACCACTCGCGATCTGGTGAGAATGAAGCGTGTCCATCGCTCGGCAGGACCCCACGTCCGATCGGCGTGAAATCGCGGATCCCATCTGTAAATTCAACGAACCCCATCTCACCGCATATGTCTGAAGAGACAAGAATCTGCGTGGGGGTCCGCCAGTCGAAATGAGACACGCGATAGTCGAATGAAATTTGCATTTCCAAATCGGAACCGTCAGGGTTTACCGTCCAGAGTGAAGTGTAGTGCCCTCCTGTTTCCCGACGGACTCGACAGAAGAATAGAAGTCGTGTCCCATCTGTATTAAACAGAACATGATTGAACCAGGTCCGTTCACCTATCATCCGTTTGTCTCCGCTTGCTCGGATAACATCGGCAATAGAGAGGACAAGTTTTGAACTTCCATCTTGGAGGTTGAGTTGATATAAACCGTCGTCCTCCGGTTGCGCTATAACCTCACTGGATTCAGTATGTGTAGCGTAACCAACGACAGCACGGCAGTGTGACATCCGTCCGTAGTTGAGTCCAATCGCGAATGGAGCAGCCGGCGACACAGCCGCGATCGCACCCTGAATTGTTCGAGTGGCACCCGTTCTTGGATTGAAAGCACGCGATACAAGGTTGCCATCTTTCCAATCGTTAAACGTGAATTCCGCACAGGCAGCGTTGTGCACGCCGTTCTCGCTGCAGTTTATCCAGTGCAGCATACTTCCCTGTTGGAGGTTAAAAGCGGCGGTCTTCGCGTGTGAAATAAATTCATGGGTTTCGCGATGAATCAGCCCAACGGTTGCTATATCTTCGGGCAGAGGACGGTGTGTATGAAAATTTGTCTCTAACGCGAGATGATACCTTGTCTCACTATCCCACGGATTAATGCCGTAGTATCCGAAAAAATGGTGCTTTGGACTCGCGGATAATCTTTCTATGTACATGTTTACTTTATCGACAGTAAATGCTCAAATTCCAACGAAATAATTACTGAGGTATAAATCCTATTTCTACTTGAAAAATCGGAAATTCTTCTAATTCGCAGAAATTCACAGTTTAGGTGATTTATTAATTTGACGCATTCTTTTAACTTTGGCATAATTGAAACTCAGGACATCCATATTAATATATCATACAATTGAAATGATTAACCCAATATACTCTTTTTTTTCGACTTAACTGCGAATTTTGAAACCGAAATTTAACTTTCATCGTTTTTCTATAGCAGTCGACCTTTTAAAGAAAATATGTGGTTTTCTTGAACGAATCTGGCACCTTCCCAAACAAGCACACATAAGCCTATTTGTATTCTTAACCACAGACGACCTGGGCGATAGAAAAATGCAGTTTGCAGCAAAAACAGATACAGGTAAACTTCGTGAAAGAAACGAAGACCGATATTACTTTGACACGCAACTCCAGCTATTTGCCATTGCTGATGGTATGAGTGGGCATGAAAGCGGAGATGTCGCGAGTCTGATCGCTCTTGAGATCATTCAGGAGTGGGCGAAAACCCAAGCATCCCCGCAGAGCGACTTAGGTCCCATGAAAAGGCTCGCAGTCTTAACCGAACTCGCGGAAGAAGCGAATCAGCGTATCTACAACGCTGCCGAGAACAGTGGCAAAGCGCGCGGCATGGGCACAACCCTCATCGCAGGATTTGTTACCTTCAGCTATCTCGCCTATGTCCATGTCGGGGATAGCAGGCTCTACGTCTTACGCGATGGAAAGATCACACAAATCACAACAGATGATACATTCGTCCAAAAGATGGTCGAAAAGGGCGAAATAACTCCTGAAGAAAGCCGTGTTCATGAAAAACGAAATATAGTTACACAAGCTATCGGTTTGATGACCACTGTCACTGTCAGTGCTGATGCATACCCGCTTGGTCCAGGGGACATCGTCCTCGCCTGTACCGATGGCTTGCATGACATGATTGTCGATGACAATGAGATTGTTGAGATTATCAAGGCTGCCCGCAATATTGAAGAGGCAGCAGAAAATCTCGTCAACAAAGCACTCGATTATGGCGGCACCGATAACGTCACAGTTCTTCTGTTTGCCATCGATTAATCTACCTAAGCGATCTTCCCGGTTTTCTCTACTCCAGATTCTTAACGACTCATCTCGCCAAGACGCCCCTACCCCTCTGACGTACTCTTCTCCTGTTCACCAAAAACCAATGCACCATCAGGATCCATCTCCTCCTCCCATGTTTCTTGGTGGATAGGCATCGTTAATTCTGGCAATTCAATCCGGTTTGCCTCCGCCCACAAGCGTTCAAGGTTATAGTAGGAGCGCCTATCGGATAGAAAAACATGTACGACAAAGTCCACGTAGTCTAACAGAATCCAATCTGCTTTGCGTTCACCCTCCTGATGCCAAGGACGTTGTTCCCAGTTCGTCTCGAGTTCCTCAATAACGGCTTGTGATATACCTTCTACTTGAATATCAGAGGTGCCACTGAAGATTGCAAAAAAATCCGTGAAGCCATCAAGTTCTCGTAAATCGAGAATGACTCCCTCCTGTGCCCGTCGGCTCATCGCTGCAGATGCCGCAGCTTTCACCATGTCTAACGTATTCTTTTCGGTTCCCATTTTTTAATTATTCCTTGCGGTTCGGTCAGGTTAGTTTGGCATTTGACGTGCCTTTCCGTAGAGCCAGCCCGACGCGTTGCTTGGGCTTAGTTTTTTGGTGCTATTAAGACGTTGCACTTTTGATGTAACGATGACTCATACGGTAGTGCACGGAAACCGTCTTAGTTCTTAAATCTCGCCACCATCTAAAGTACTGTTATAGGTATGAAGCGTATTCGGATGAATCAACACTCCTTTTTCTAAGAGATACACAATTTCTGTACGTGCTACATGATGCACCGCTCGGTCCAAATCTGTGTAGGCTAACTTCCGCACGACATCGACTTCCTTATGGGTCCGTGTTGGCTCTGCAAAGTCCGCAATATATAATATCTGTGCAATAATACCCATCGATGGGCTACCTGTCGTATGGTTCCGAATAGCTTCAAGGATTTCAAGTTCCGTTACAGCAAACTTCTCTATTGCAATTTTTACGCCGATGAATGGATGCAAAAGAGACGGATTTTGCTCTTCAACCGGATCGAGACGAATTTCATAGCGTTTTATTTCGCTGCGTAATTCTTGGGTACTCATCCATTTTGCACTATCATGTAAAAGCGCAGCGAGGTTGGCATGCCAGACGTTAGCCCCATGAGCACGTGCTAAATCAACACTCATCTCTTGTACAGAGAGGACATGCTGATAGCGTTTCTCGCTCAGTTTGTTTAAGAGATACTGCTGAATTTCGACCGACTTCGGATGTGCCCGAAGTTCCGCTAATGTGCAATTCATCTAATATTAAGGTAGTTTCTAAATCTTACCTTCTTCCGCCACTCCAACGAGTTAGTCGGTATCGTCGTCAGTGTGCACGCCCAACTCGGCGAGTTCGGCAAGAATCTCATGTTCGGTGTCCGACAAGATCGTATTTGGTACTGGCGCGCTAATAGTGTATTCCTCGTTCAGCCACTTTGCCAAGTCTGCGGCTTTACACCGCGCACTACAGAAAGGGAAGTTTTTCGGTAAAGGCGTTCCTTCTTTCCACACAAAATCGTATACTGTTCCGCACATACTACATGTGTGTTGCATTTTTAATTATTCCTTGCGGTTAAACAACGTATGTTTGAACTTTAGCATCTGTTTCCAAAAATCCGCCCTCCGCTACACTTACGGGCTGCTGTTTCGGTTCATAGATACAATTGATGCTGTTCGATATAGGCATAGACTCCTTTTGGCACGAGATACTGGATTGAAAGACCTTTCCGAACTCGTTCCCGGATAACTGTAGCGGATATATCAACACCTGTTATCGGGAAGATGGTAACCTTTTTGCGAATTTCTAACGGAACTCGATTCAAGTCGTAATTTGGACGTGTTGTCGCGATCATAACGCATCGTTCCAACACTTCGTCGAAATCCTTCCAAATTCTATACTCAATAAGAGAGTCCGCTCCAATAATCCATGCCAGTTCAGTCGTTTCTCCATACAATTCTTTCAAGGCTTTCAGGGTCTCAATAGTATATGACGGACCTGCGCGTTCCAACTCAATACGTGACACTTCAAAATGCGGGTTCTCTGCGATTGCTAAAAGCACCATTTGATACCGGTGTTCCGGTTCGATAATATCAGCGTCTGCAACCTTATGTGGGGGTCTGGCAGAAGGGATGAACAGAATTTTATCGTAACCTAACCCTGTCCGAACCTGTTCAGCACTGATCAAATGCGCGTAGTGAATCGGGTTGAATGTCCCACCCATCACTGCGATTCTTTTGGTAGTTTTCAGCATCGGAATCTTTTAATTTTACCTTGCGGAGAAACAGCATGCGTTTGAACTTTGACATGCGTCCCTTATATCCGCCCTCCGCTACGCTTACGGGCTAAGAGTTTTGAGGCACTTATAGCAGAACCTGTTAGGTTGTGCATCTTCGCGCGCAGGAGACTCATAGTTGCGCAGACGACAAAGAGAAATCTCTTGTGAGACAAAAACCTCTTAACTGACAACCGACAACTAATTTACCGAACCCTCTGCGTCCGCCCTACTTCATTAAAGTATATAGATTTGTGAAGGAAAAGTCAACGGAAAAATCTCGGCGCGCTAACTACCCTGAACGCGAGCTTTATAATCGTCATAAGCCCTCTCAATTTGCTTCGCTGATTCTTCCGCACCGAGGAAATGCGCACCGGTCAACACAACAGGAGGTTTTCCACGCGCTGTCAGGAGTTCAGCAACCCGGCATTTAATAGCATTGACAATCGAAAGGGTGCCGATGCTGGACGTAGGTCCCACCGGGTATGCCAAATTCGGAATATCTACGACGGCATCTCCCGGCGGATTACAGTTGTCAATCGTTAAATCCGAGACTTCAAACAAACGCTTGCCGGACGTGTGTTTTGAACTCGATGCACTGCTGTGTGCGATTGAACTCACTGCAATGACAGGCAAATTCCGTGCCTTCGCTCCCATCGCCATTTCGATCGGGAGGATGTTCGTACCGGAATTAGAAAACACCATCATGCAGTCATATGGACCGAAGGTGAAATTGCGTAGGATCACCTCTGCATACCCTGAGACATTTTCCAGAAAGAGCGCTTGACGTTGACCATTACAACCGACGACTTGGTTGTGGAACGTAACTGCTAACTCAACGATGGGAAAGAAGCCCGGAAAACTGCCGTAACG
>JAAXHD010000200.1:0-389 GCA_012271015.1 Candidatus Poribacteria bacterium
TAGGACTTACGCAAAAGAGTTGACATGATTTCTATACTTGGTTAATATGATTTGCGAGGAGGAGTCTAAAGATGAGCAAACCGACACGCTTGGATTACTGTCAGTATCTACTCAGCACGGCTATCAACTATACGCTCACTCATTTCGCAGACCATTGTGAAGAGTTCAGTCATGATAAGATAAATCGTTATCTCGCGGGCGATCAACTCCGCCCCCGACACGTTTGGGAGGCAGTCAAGCCACACTTGGCGCAAACCCCGGAGGGATACATCATCTTTGACGATACCATTGTGGACAAGCGATATGCCAAAAAGATCGCCTTGGCGAAAAAACAATACTCTCGCAACGCCCGGGGGACGATAAATGGCATCGGTATTGTCACGTGTGTC
>JAAXHD010000200.1:430-2237 GCA_012271015.1 Candidatus Poribacteria bacterium
TAAATATGGAATCCTTGCTGAATACCTGCGTCAGGAACTTAAAACTCCCGCCATAAAAATGGATTTTGCGTAAGTCCTGATGCTATCACAATCTTGTTTTAGAGGGTGGCCCGAATTTCCG
The DNA here is from genome assembly GCA_012271015.1 of Candidatus Poribacteria bacterium. Classification (GTDB taxonomy): domain Bacteria; phylum Poribacteria; class WGA-4E; order WGA-4E; family WGA-3G; genus WGA-3G. The sequence goes on from JAAXHD010000200.1 coordinate 552, forward strand.
ATGGCAGTACAGGTAAGTGACCTCCAAAAAAACATTGATTCAAAAAAACATTGATTTCTAAATGAATCTATCGTATAATTTGTGCTGCAGAATCATTTTAACAAGGAGGCACAATCACCTAAAAAAAGAACAGTTATGAGACTTGTTACCTTTCAAACCAAACTGACAGATACCCCCCCAAGACTTGGCACGTGGATTGATGGCGACCAAATTGTGGATCTCACTGCAGTTGCCCCAGATATGCCCCAATTCTTTGAGCAGAATTGCATTGCTGACGCGCAAGGATACATTGAACGCACAGACCTCTCCGATATTGTCTTCCCTGTTGCTGATGTGCAGTTGCTCGCGCCGTTTCCACGCCCCGCAAGCCTACGGGATTTCGGCGTATTCAAAACCCACATGGATGCCGCCGCGCGGATCACGGGTAAAGAGATCTCGCCTGAATGGTTCAAACTACCCAACTACTATCGCGGCAGCACGAGTCCATCCTCCATTACCGGACACGAAGCCGTTGTCACTTGGCCCAACTACACCCAAAAACTCGATTTTGAACTCGAGTGGGGTGTCTATATCAGCAAAACTGGGAAAAACATCTCCGTCGCAGAAGCCTCCGAGTACATCGCCGGCTATACCATTTACAACGACATCAGCGCGCGGGATATTCAATTTCGGCACATGACCCTGGCACTCGGGCCCGCGAAAGGGAAAGACTTTGACAACAGCAATATTATGGGACCCTGCCTCGTTACACCCGATGAAATCGGCGACCCATACAACCTCCGAATGATCGCCAGAGTCAACGGCGATGTCTGGGCAGACGGTAATACCTCAGATATGTATTATTCGTTTGAAGAAATGATTTCGTTCGTCTCACAATCAGAGACGCTCTATCCCGGAGAATTTTTAGGCTCCGGCACCGTCGGAAAAGGGTGTGGATGGGAACTCGACCGCTGGATTCAACCGGGGGATGTTATTGAACTTGAGGTCGAAAACATCGGCATTCTCAGCAACCAAATCGGCGAACCAGAAGTGAACCCCGCGGAATGGACGGAAAAAGGTCTGTAAAAATATGCGACTTAAAGACAAGGTAGCCATCACTACAGGTGCCGCATCCGGCATCGGAAAAGCCACAGCGATCCTTTTCGCTGAACACGGTGCGCAGGTAGTCGTCGCCGACATCGATGAAGACGGCGCGAACCAGACTGTTTCCACTATCCGAGATGCGGGCAACGAATCGATCTATGTCCAAACCGATGTAACAACTTCAGCCAACACCGAGCGTATGGTGCAGGAGACCCTTAACACCTACGGAAAACTTGATATCTTGCTCAGCAGTGCCGGAATTGCGATGCGGCTCCCTGTCGCCGATTTGCCGGAGGAAGATTGGCATCGTTGTTTAGATGTCAACCTCACTGGTGTCTATCTCTGCGCCAAAGCCGCGATTCCTGCTATGCTGAAAAATGGGGGTGGTTCCATTATCAATCTGTCCTCTATCTATGGACTCGTCGGTGCGGACGTTCGCGCCGCGTACGTCGCCTCGAAAGGGGGTGTAACAAACCTCACCCGCGGGATGGCACTCGATTACGCCGAGGATAATATCCGCGTTAACTGCATCTGTCCGGGCTTCGTTGAAACGCCATTAGTCGCGGGTGTTATCAAAACGCCAGAGGAATATCGGAATCTCGC
>JAAXHD010000246.1:0-4640 GCA_012271015.1 Candidatus Poribacteria bacterium
CTTCAACGATCGCGCGTCCGCGTACCTGTGCATCTCGGTCGTGCCTCGGCAGGAAAATCATCCCGACACCCAAATCATTTATTGAATCAAGGTGGACTCCGAGTCTCTGAAGTTCTTTTTGAAATAATTTTTCTGGGATTTGTGTTAAAATACCTGCTCCGTCACCCGTTTTTGCATCAGCCGCCACCGCACCTCGGTGCGTCAAGTTCGTGACCGCTTGCGTCGCCATCTTGATAATATCGTGGCTTCGACTTCCAAAACGATTCGCGACAAAACCAACGCCGCAGGCATCTTTTTCTTTTAAATCATTATACATTTCTAAACTGACTCTCCATACATTCTTCTATATTTCTTTTACATTGGCATTGTAGAGTGGGCTCTTCATCCCTCAGCATTTTGTATTTAATCTACGGGACGAGGTTTACGCGTCTTAGCCCCACTCCCTTTTATCAAGGGTACACAAACAATCAGAAAGCGGATTTCGCTTTCAAGGCTGGATAGGATGTTTTGTACGGCTTAAGTCGGACGCTGGCTACTCATATCCTACCAGAGATAGCGCGCTTCAAGGTAAGGAGAACCCTTGGCATCAACAGCGATCCGCGATCGCATCAACGGTGATTCGCGATCGGCTTGGTGGGCTTGTATGCTTCGGTTCCGCTCTCAATCCTTGAGTCGAAACCGCCTATTGGTTTTAATATTATACCTTAATTTACGCCAAAAGTCAAAAAAATTACCTTTGTCTCAATAGCCGACTGCGCATCCATCCCGTCTCGGATCCGAACCCGCGATCAGTGTATTAAAGGATGGATTGATAAAAATTGCTTGTCCACCCCCAAAAAAAGTATTCCCCGGTATGATGTGATGTCCTTTTTGTGCCAATGAGGCTTGTGCATTCATTGGAATGCCTGTTTCTAACATAATTCGCGAGTCGTCCATCACTCGAAACCGAGGTGCATCTAAGGCATTCTGTACGTCCATATTGAAATCCACGAGATTGCATACAAATTGCAAATGTCCTTGCGCTTGCATTTGTCCACCCATGACCCCAAAGGTAACCAACGGAACACCGTTTTGGGCAATCATACCGGGGATAATGGTATGCAGTGTACGTTTATGCGGAGCAATACAATTTGCATGGTCGGGATTAAGCGAGAAACCTGCGCCCCGATTTTGTAACATAATACCCGTATCGCCAGCAACTAAACCTGAACCAAAACCAGCGAAGAGACTGTTGATAAAGGATACAACATTTCGCTCACTGTCAACTGCGCAGAGATACACCGTGTCACTTCCCATGGCGGGCAGACCAGGGCTTCGCTGCATGTTTGCCCGTTCTAGTGAGATGCGCTCTCGTTGGCTTTCTGTATAGTCACTGGAAAGCAGTCCATCCACCGGTACATCCACAAATGTCGGATCTGTCACATATTCATAGAGATCTGCGAACCCTAATTTCATTGCCTCAATTGCATGGTGTAGATGTTCAGGACTGTTATGCCCCATCGTTTTGAGTTCAAATCCTTCAACAATGTTGAGTGCGAGAAGTGCGGCGATGCCCTGTCCATTCGGTGGTATCTCATAAACATCGTAGCCTCGATAATTGGCAGAAATCGGTTCTACCCAATCTGATCTGTGCTCCGTAAAGTCGCGTTGCGTAAATAAACCTCCATTTTCATCGGAGAATTTCACGATTTTATCAGCAATTTCCCCTTGATAGAAGGCATCGCGCCCGCCTTCTGCAATTAACCGAAATGTCCGTGCAAGGTTCGGTTGATAAAAGATTTCGCCTGGTGTCGGTGCTTTTCCATTCTGAAGGTACGTCCGTGCTGTGTCGGGGTGCTGCGCCAACATCTGAGAGCTTTCTTGCCATGCGAGACTAATCTGTGGACTGACAGGAAATCCATTTTCCGCGTAATTGATGGCAGGCTGAAGGACCTCTGCTAACGTCATTGTTCCACATTCGTCAAGGAGTGTTGCCCACCCGTCAATTGTACCCGGGACCGTGACTGGATGCATACTCCCAAAAGCGGGAATATTCATCAACCCCTGCCTGGTAAAGAATTCCGGTTCTGCGGCGTAAGGTGCTCTACCACTTGCATTTAAGCCCCGGATCACACGCTCTTTGGGTCGATAAATGAGCATAAAGGCATCCCCGCCGATACCGGTTGACATCGGCTCAACGACGTTAAGTATTGCAGCCGTCGCGACCGCCGCATCCACGGCATTTCCACCCTTCTGTAAAATCTGCAACCCACCTTGCGCCGCGAGCGGTTGACTCGTTGCAACCGCCCCGTGTTGGCAGATGACAGCTGAACGTCCAGGCCCGAACTGATTTGGGGCGTACCCATCAAACATCTTCTAACTCCTTGCTTAAGACCGTTCCTTTTACTATAGCAGTCTCGGTGTTTTTTGTCAAATGTGGAGAATTCCGCCGCCATTTCACAGATTTTTAGGGATTTTCAGGAGAAAATTGAAAAAAATTACGAAAACTTCTAAAAATTCTGCGAAAAACCCAAATTAGGCCTTAACTTTTTGAGGTTCATGTCTATATTAATATACAAGGGAAGGCGAACCTTTCCCCAAGCGAAATCTGATGACCTTCGATATTGAATGTTCAGTGTTCAAAAGTTTAGCTTCTATTCGGTAGTCACAGCAAATGCTTTCATCCGACACCTCTTTCGGGTGCCACAACCAGGAGGTTCATCATGCTCCGCAATTTAATCTCCAACAGAATTATCATCGGTACGTTGATCTTTGTCAGTGTTATTGTTATAAGCTCACTGTTGTATAGTTGGCACGTGCGACGCATCAGTGAAGAGGCATTGGCACAGTTGGTTACGTTGCGGCAGCGTGAGAATAAGAACGAGCCTCGGACAGCAGCGGACACCATAGATATAAGTCCAGTGGACTTTGAACACGCGGAAACGCCCCTTGAAACCGAGGACGCGCTCCCTATTGATGAGGGAGTGGCAGCGTTTACAGAAGACGATCTCTTCATTGCTAATGATATGTTGGATCTGTTTATAGAGGCAACTGATGGGATTGATGGGATCGAGGAAGCACCTTACGGGGTCTCCCCCTTTGGATTTGGGCCGTTTCCAGCAGCCCCTTCAGATTACCCCAACCCGGGTGTTTGGAGTGAGGACAGGCTTCGCACCATGCAACCGGGGCATGAGTTAATATCAAGAGTGCGGATTAAGTTATGGAATCAAGGGGTCCGCTCTCTTGGGGGTGTCTATGATAACACGTATAACCTGATTTATCCTATTCTTGATGATGTGGTCTACATTGAGTGGGCAGACAATCTCGATATGAATGGGAACCCCTACGTTCGACGGCAACTCACCGCGCCGGCAATTGACGATCTATATTACGAGGACATCAAGAGAGGTATATTTCCGCCGCATTTAACGATTTATGAATTTCCAGATGGAGGCATTGACCCCTACGATTTTCTCGGTTTACCGAGATAAGGAGAGTAACATGAAATTCTTGGGTTTCCTTTTCGCTCTGATCCTTTTATGGATGAGTGCTACGCCTATCACGGATGCAGTTTGGGATGGTCCCTATTATGCGTATGCTGATGTTTACACAACTGGGAACACAATTATCGGTAATACAAAGGCGCGTGGCACAGGTGTGGTTCAGGACGGTTCCTATATGTGTTCCATCGGGATGGAAGTCACGCCTGTTAGCGAAAATAACATTACTGGTTCTTTCTCTGATGGTGTGAGTCATTCTCGATCCAAAGGGGCGACCATGTATGCGGACTCCAGTTCATGGGGCTCCGATAACAATAACGGCACTTGGTCGGCAAGTGACTCAGATTCTGACCAATAGTCTCTTTGCCACTGTCGTCAGAGAGCAAGATAAGAATCTATAGATGGTTTCTTACCTTGCCTCTCTGACTTCGTTTGACAAACGATCGTTTGAGAATATCCAATTAATTCTGAAAGATTCACCATAACTTGATTTTTTTTCGCTAAAAAAGGTATAATAGAACACCGTAGCAAATATTGGTATCTAATCAATTTTCAATGAATGCAGAACACGTCTTCTTTCCAAATAGGAGGGTCGATTCATGAAACTGAGATGTCAATTGAAGGGCATAAAATGCCCACGTTACAAGCATCAAGGGGTTTTTCGTCCAACCGATGAAATGGTAAAACCGCTTTTGCCAGATTTGCGTCAATGTGCTGCGTGCATAGCGCGCGCTGCACCGCAACGCCCCGACCTCCAAGGCGATTTTTTGCAAGTCGCTTCCCTAACCCTCATCGCAAAGGGACCTGCGTTCAATCCAGCACATCGGAGTGGCGCGAGTTTCGGGACTTTTATTCGCCCACGCATCTGTGGAGCCTTGATGGATGAAAAAAGTAGGGAGCTCACCCATAGCACGCGTGAAGGTCCCAATTTTGAGGGCGTGTGGAATTCGTCCGAAGGTACGGACTCTGAAGTCAACCAGGATGTCGGACGGTTGTGGGAGGTTCCAGACGCTGACGCTGAATTTGAGGAGGCACTCGTTCGGAATATCAGTTTTGCGACTGCGTTGCCGAAACTCCTGAAAATGCTGACACCCCGCGAACGAGAAATTTTCGCCTGCATCCGGGAGAATCAGAAGAATTGCGAGATCGCCCAGGCGTTGA
>JAAXHD010000246.1:4674-11562 GCA_012271015.1 Candidatus Poribacteria bacterium
ACTTCAAACGTAGCGGCGATTGTGAATACCAGATGTGATACTGGAACACAATCGCCTTTTTTATTTTTTCGTCGGCTCAAGACTAAACGTTCGGAATTTGACAACCCTCCCCCTTTCGTGTTAAAATCAAATGTATCTCGTACAAGAGGAGCAGTTATGGCTACGTATGATGTCGGAATTATCGGTGGGGGCCCAGGGGGTTACGTCGCGGCTATTAAAGCGGCGCAACTTGGCGGCAGCGTCTGCCTGATAGAAAAGGGAGAGTGGGGTGGCACCTGTCTGAATCGAGGGTGCATTCCAACGAAAACCCTCTTCGCAGTTGCCAACTTAGCGACGCAGGTTCAAGAAGCATCTGCCTTCGGTGTGAATATCAATGGCGACGCAACAATTGACTATTCCCAAGTATTGTTGCATAAAACCTCGGTCATCCAGCAACTCACAGGTGGCATTGCGCAACTGCTGAAAGCAAACGGGGTTGATACTTTCAACGGGACAGCGGCACTTATCGACAAAAATACCATTGCCCTCAGCAAACCTGATGGTACAACCGAACCATTACACGCAAAAAATATTATCATTGCCACAGGTTCCGAACCTGCAGAACCGCCTGTCTTTGAAATTGACGAGAACCAAGTTTTGACGACAACTGGTATCCTCAATCTCACAGAACTCCCTGAAAGCCTACTGATCGTTGGCGGTGGCGTTTCAGGATGTGAGTTTGCTTCTATCTTCAATGCCCTCGGTTGCCGCGTAACTGTGTTGGAACTCCTTCCTACAATTTTAGCGACTGAAGATATTCAGGTTATCCGGCATATCCAACTCTTCATGAAACGGAAAGGTATTACTCTTCATACTGACGCGAAACTGACCCATGTCAAAAAATCGGATGCAGGTGTCACAGCAACGCTTGAATCGGGTGAAGAATTGACAGCGCAAAAGATGCTTGTCTCGATTGGACGGCGTTACAATACAGAGGGAATAGGTTTAGAAAAGGTTGGTGTTCGTACAGAGGCCGGGAAAATTGTCGTAGATGCCCGAATGCAAACGAATATTGCGGGTATCTATGCGGTCGGAGATGTCGCGAGTCGGTACCTGTTGGCACACGTTGCATCGGCAGAGGGAAAGGTCGCGGCACAGAACTGCCTTGAGGACAGCGTTGAGATGGATTATCAGGTTATTCCGTGGTGTGTTTTCACTTTACCTGAAATTGGGCATGTCGGCATGACAGAACAAGAGGCAACGGATGAGGGTTACGAAGTGAAGATAGGACGATTTCCGTACGCCGCGAACGGGAAGGCATTGGGGCTACGCGAGACGGACGGGTTTGTTAAGACGGTTTCTGATGCCGATAGCGGGGATATTCTTGGCGTTCATATTGTTGGTGCCCACGCTTCAATCCTCATTCATGAAGCCGCAGTCGCGATTCGCACGGGCGCGACTACGATGGACATAGCAGGTACTGTGCACGCACATCCAACCCTCGCAGAAATGGTGATGGAATCCGCTGAAGCCGCGTATGATAGAGCAATTCATAGCCTACATTAGAAACGGACGGCTTCTTGAAGTTCATGATAACGGGATGAGATCTCGGAAAACTGAACATTTCTTTCCCGATTGATACTGAAGTCTTCAATGTTAAAAGAAGCGATAATTGTTCCATACACCATTGCACTACGTATTGACTTTTCGGACGTGTCCTCAATAGATGCGAGGTACCCCATCATACTCCCAGCGAAACTATCACCAGCTCCTGTTGGATCCACGACTTGTGTGAGCGGATATGCTGGAGCATTGAAGAAGGATGATTCCGTCACACTGATTGCACCATGTTCTCCCTTCTTGACGATTACTCGCTCTGGACCATAACGTAAAATTGTCCGTGCGGCTCGCATTAAATTAGAATCGCCTATTAATAAAAGTGCCTCACTATCGTTGAGGATAAGAATGTCGACCCGCGCTCAGAGTGCTTCTAACGCCTCCCGCTCTTCGTTAATCCAAAAGTCCATCGTGTCACAGACAATCAATTTCGGGTGTGTTGCCTGCTCAATAATGCTCAATTGTAAACTTGGTGGATTATTTGCCAGAAAGAGGTAGGGGGTTTCTCTGTAAGTCTCAGGCAGAACGGGTTGAAAAGCACTCACAACATTCAATTCCGCCGCGGGGCGAGGCTCGCGCGTCTTAGCCCGGCTCCCTTTCATCAAGGATACAAACAATCAGAAAACGGATTTCGCTTTCCAGGCGGGATAGGATATTTTGTACGGCTTAAGTCGGAGGCTGGCTACGCATATCCTACCAGAGATAGCGCACTCCAAGGTAAGAGCCCTCTTGGTATTAACAGCAACCCGTGATCGTATCAACGGTGATTCGCGACCAGCTTGGCGGGCTTATATGCTTCGGTTCTCAATCTCTGAATCGAGACAACTTGTTCATCTCAATATTATACCCCAATTTAAGCCAAAAGTCGAAAAAATTGCCTTCTGCCTCAATCGCCGCTTATACCTCCATCTCGTCTGGGATCCGAATCCGCGATCTGCATGTTAGCAGTTGACTCGTGCTAACCTCACCATGCTGGGCAGATGGCTGCTGAGCGTCCAGGCCCGAATTAGTTTAGGGAGGAACCCATCGAACATCTCCTGACTCCTTGCTTAAGACTGTCCTATTTACTATAGCAGCCCCCATCTTTTCTATCAAATTTGGGGAATTCCGCCGATATTTTATAGACTTTTTGGGAAAATGGATTTACAAATAGCAACTTGAGTAAACTTATTTAAATCGTCTCCGTTTAAGGAAGCACTTAGTATAGGTATTAACAGCAGCAGAGACATGATCTATTATCACACCGCCTGCGAAAATGAAGACACCTGATAGCGAGTCAAAAGGAGATGTTGAAATGAGAACCCTGAGTTTGATGAAAATCCTAGCCCTTCTTGGGTTCGCTCTGTTCGGTTTGGACGCTCCCATAGGGGTGGATCTCTGTGAAGACCCCTCAAATGGTGTACCAAAAAATATCTTGGGCATCGTTGAAGTGTATGACCTGGGTTACCAGATGAACTCCTATACGCAAAGCAGTCATCGCGTGACGATTGAAAATCGGACTGACGCTGCCGTAGAGTATAAGTATGAATGTGTATGTCATGAACGATGATGGCGGCAAGGTCCGGCAACTCACAGATACACCCTTTAGTAAAGGTAATCTGTCGTGGTCTCCGGAGGGTCGCCAGATGACCTATGCGCCGGATCTACATTCAGGGGACCATCGCCGACAGCAACAGATAGACATTTTTTTGATAAATGCCGATGGCACGAGTGAACAGAATCTGACGCAGCATCCTGCCCTTGATACGACTTCGTGCTGGTCTCCCGATGGCACACATCTTGTGTTTTCAAGCGCTCGGGAGGAGGGTTGGGAACTCTATAAGATGGAGGAATGAGTCAACCTCGCCTCTACATAAGTAAGGATTACTAAATCCGCCTTGTGAGTTACGTACAAGCACCACAAGTGAAAAAAGGAGAATGAAAATGCGAAAAATCAAATCCAAAACCAGACTCGCGATAGCACTGCTGATTGGCGGATTCGTTCTTGCCAGTATGATGCTTTCAAAAGCTATCGGAGCACCCCAGGTAGTCACTTCAGTAAGTGCCGACCTTAAAGAGAAATATGAGAATGTGTTTGTAGATGTGGAAAACAGAACGGCAGCCGTTTGGCTGAACGGATATATGCACGATGATGGAAATCGGATTGGTTACGTTGGTATTTATACAGGTCTGTCTGTTTACACGGATGCGAATCAGCAACTGGTAGCCTATTATTACGCAGACGCTACAAGCCAAATTGTGGACACAAATCTCAATGGAAGAGCCAATGCCTGGGTTAAGGTTCCCGATAAAGCCAGAGTCGGGCAAGGGCAGGACATTATGGTGGGGCGGAATCATCCTGCTAACTCCGTGACCGTATCGGATAGTAACACCATTCCTGCAAATATAGCCGGTGGTAAGGCGATGAGGGCCTCTGCAGCATTTGGGCACGACGGGGCCCGAGTGAGTGTTAGGTGTGATGTAACAGGTATTTAATACGTTACATCCATATCACAGAAACGAGATAAAAATCCACGCAACGTACAAAGAGATGCTAATCTAATGTATTACAACCGTATCGTAGCAACCCTTTTCATTATCACCTTGAGTCTCTTCTGGCAGTCAGGGTGTAAACAGGATGAGGGCACTTCGTCCTCATCCACATCCCATTCGCTTTTTCTTCGAGAAAAAAATAAAAACGCGACTGCAAAGGTGACGATAGGCGGAAAGGTCTGGAAAATCGATCCAAATATTTCCTATCAAGCAACGGGGGTATGGACGAACCCACGTTCGCTAACGGAGTCAGAAAGGGAAAGGCTCCAGAAAATTCCAGCACTGATCCAAACATTGAAAACGCAACTTGATGAGCTCGACAAGGAGTTGAGATACCTCAAGCGACTCGACCAGTCGTATATAAAAATTCATTATAATTTTGGCAAACCACCCCATTTTTCACGGCAAGGGAAGGTAAAAATGATTGACTTAGGTGAATTTCCTATGGAAATGGACCTGCCTGCTAAAATCCCATCAGGGCAAGAGAAGGGACCATGAAATACGTTTTCATCAGTTTTTATCTTTGTTTCACGGTGCTGCTTCCATTTGCAACAACACAAGCGGAACTTACCGGGGAAGTTATCTTTGGACATCCCGAGCATTTCGACGAACTCTGGATGACACATGTAGAGGACCCCCGCACCGCCCACAGAATTTTTTCAGACCCCGTAGAAGCAATTGGGAAATTTTCCGTGCAAAAAGGAGGACCCCTCCTCGTCTTCATTTCTTTCAGAGGGATAGTCGCGGATGTCCATCTTCTTGATAGAACTCAGCCTCGTAGAAAAACACGTAACCTTACAAAGGGCTTGTTTGATGGGATTTCCGATGTCGCTATTTCAAAAAACAGGGATGTCGTCTTCACAACCGGGTTCTTAGAGCCCCCAGAGGCCCGGGGCATCTATCTGATTCCACATCATCAACTCAAGCGGGACCTTCCCGCAGCGACTCCATTAAAACGCGCGTCTGCGGTGAATGTCGAGTGGTCTCCGAATGGAGAGGTGATTGCTTACGCCACCGGCTCTGAGGTTTTTCTTTTAAATATTTTCACCAGTGAGCATTTACGGATCGCCAGTGACGGAATAGCTCCGGCGCTCTCTCCGGATGGAAAAAAAATCGCGTTTGCTCACGTTTTTCGACCCGAACCTCACGAGAATCACCTGAGTATTCTCTCCCTGGCAACCCTGCAACCGGTGGTGCACATAGAAGTGAAAGCCCTCCCAGATGACACAGCAGGCTGGTGGGGGCTATCCTGGTCTCCGGATGGGCAATATCTCATTTACACAATTTTCACCAAGAATTTCCATTCATTTCACAATACCGCTGTACCTATCGCTGGGGGACCCCATGAAAGAGTTTTTGAGAAACTGTCTCCGGATGGCGTTAGAGAGTTTGATTGGACGCGGATCACGTACGCTGTTGAATCCAGGAACCACCTCACAACACTCTGGGGTGAGATAAAGCAACCTGACCACTAATGTGAATGGTCCGAAACGCCAAGAGAGTGCCCCTCTCGAAAAATGAAAGTTTCTGATTTTAACTTTGGCTTTTTCCGTTAAAATAAGGTATAATAAATTTGCTGAATTTGAGGAGACACTCATTGGAAACCTCAGTTTTGCGGCTGCGTTGCCGAAACTCCTGAAAATGCTGACACCCCGCGAAAGAGAAGTTTTCGCCTGCCTTCGTGAGAATCAGCAGAATTGTGAGATTGCCAAGGCATTGACACTCTCTGAAGCGCGGGTCAATCAATTGGTGAAACAGGTGACACTAAAACTGACACACGCGGGACAAAGACTCGGGCTGACAGAATAACCCTTTTTGGAGGCATTCCCTTGAAAACACCCACACTTCAAATGTAGCGGCGATTGTGGATACCCGGTGTAAGACTGGAACACAATCGCCTTTTTTATTTTTTCGTGGACTCAAGACGAAACGTTGGAAATTTGACAACCCTCCCCCTTTCGTGTTAAAATCAAATGTATCTCGTAAAATAGGAGCAGTTATGGCTACGTATGATGTCGGAATTATCGGTGGGGGCCCAGGCGGTTACGTCGCGGCTATTAAAGCGGCACAACTCGGCGGCAGCGTCCGCCTGATAGAAAAGGGAGCGTGGGGTGGCACCTGTCTGAATCGAGGGTGCATTCCTAGGATGCGGGTGTCACAGCAACGCTTGAATCCGGCGAAGCGTTGACGGCGCAAAAGATGCTCGTCTCAATTGGAAGGCGTTACAATACAGATGGAATAGGTTTAGAAAAGGTTGGTGTTCGTACAGAGGCCGGGAAAATCGTCGCAGATGCCCGAATGCAAACGAACGTTGCGGGTATCTATGCCGTCGGAGACGTCGCGAGTCGGTACCTGTTGGCACACGTTGCATCGGCAGAGGGAAAGGTCGCGGCACAGAATTGCCTTGAGGACAGCGTTGAGATGGATTATCAGGTTATTCCGTGGTGTGTTTTCACTTTACCTGAAATTGGGCACGTCGGGATGACAGAACAAGAGGCAACGGATGAGGGTTACGAAGTGAAGATAGGACGATTTCCGTACGCCGCGAACGGGAAGGCATTGGGGCTACGCGAGACGGATGGGTTTGTTAAGACCGTTTCTGATGCCGATAGCGGGGATATTCTGGGCGTTCATATTGTTGGTGCCCACGCTTCAATCCTCATTCATGAAGCCGCAGTCGCGATTCGCACGGGCGCGACTGCGATGGACATAGCGGGGACGGTGCATGCGCATTCAACCCTCGCAGAAATGGTGATGGAA
>JAAXHD010000124.1 GCA_012271015.1 Candidatus Poribacteria bacterium
GTTTTTGGTGATTTCAGGTTTCTCTGTTCTGTGAAAACGCTGGGGTGTGTGCGACTTTTGGTAGGTCTCGGTTCAACCCAACCTACGAGACGCTTCAATTTTTATTTTCAAACTCACGTTTTTTCAAACTCACGTTCACCAAGTGATCTAATCTCTAAGCCCTCCAAAAGATGTAAACGAATCCAAGGATTATCCACATCTGTGCAACAGCACAACTACCTAAATACCCAGAATATGTAAACCAATCCAAGCACTGCCCAAATGCCTGCAGCTATTTTCATCACACGACTTGTCCATCCTGCTTTTGTGAAGTGAAATGCAATATGATTGAAGAGTAGCATCAATGCAACCACCAAATTGACATTGATGTAGTCGTTAGCACCTCTCCACCTGAGGAGTTGAAACACGTTGAAGGCAAGCAGACAGAGAATAATCCCAAGCATACCATATTTCCAGAAATAGTTTAGCCTAAAACTCCGGACATCCCCCGTTTCCACCGATGCTGCTTCTAACGTTTTCGGTAGGTCGGGATTCGTCTCGCGAAGTGTCTGCTGGCGTTTTTGAAGCTTGTCAATTTTTCTCTCAAGCTGCTTTTTCTCAGCGTCGGTTAATTGTCTCATAAAAATTACCGCTCTTTTGAGGATTTAAGGGGCATCACAAAAGCCAAACACTTTTCATCGCGTTCCATCGGTTCCACGGCAAACCCCATAGAGAGTTTGAGATGATGGTTTTCAGGGTGATTTTCACCGCTGACGGATCGGACTTGGTAGCAGTCGAACAACTTCGCCTGTTTGATGGTATATTCTTGAAGTGCGGTGCCGATACCTTGCCTTCGGTATCCTTCCTTCACGCCAAATGCGAGGATTTTTACCTCTTTTAGCGTTTTTCCATGCATTTCAATAGGGGGGTGATCTCGGTCGTGGGGCCCGATGTCCCACACAACAAACATGAGAAATCCGACAATCACCCTATCCTGTTTCGCAGCGAGAAAATAGCGTGAAAACTGCTCAAAATACGGGTTAAATGCCCAGCCTGCTTGGTTTAAGTCCTTGATGAGCGCGACGAATTCCTGCCAATCCGGATGGTCGGGGGTCAGTTCTTCAATGGAAAAGCGTGGTTGCTTGTTCATTATGGGTTAAGGGATGCTCTACTTTGAAACCTTTATCGCTCCCCAGGTGAGTGCCAATTTCTGGGTCGGTTCGACAGCAAGTCCCTCCGCTTCAAGGTTCTGTTCGATTTCCGCTTGGCTGAGACCGCGGTTATAGAGGCGAAGTTCGTCAAGAATGCCGTGGTAGGGAAGTCCATCCGATTTTCTGGCACCCATCCAAAAATTCTCTCCGTTATGTTTGAGGACTCCCTCGAATTTTTTCTCGTTATCCACTTCGCCATTGATATAAATGATGGCTTCGGAACCGTCGTAAACGCCAGCAATGTGATGCCATTTCCCTACATCAAGCTGTTCCACGCTGTGGAAGGGCCACGTCTCTAAGGCACCGTTCCAGAGATTAAAATCAACCCGAGTTTGGTCTGACCACGCAATCACATAGGAATTATTTCCCGACCTCGATATACCTGCGAAAATTGCCCAACCGGGTTTCTCAGGTTTTATCCACGCCTCCAATGTAATCTGATCGCCAATGTCGGTTAAACTCTTATCTGCTCCACAATCAACATGCCCGCCGCTAAACTTGAGTGCTTCGCCGACTTTACCGTCAACGACCTCGACATTCCCATCCATGGTTCCATCGTTTGCACCGAAAATGTCTTCAACCGTTTTCCCGGCGACCGTATCCTTATTGAACGACCAGTAACTCACCAGTCCATCGGTAATCGCCTGACGGGCGTGCGCTACGTTTGTAGCCATTAGAATAGCCGCCGTAATGGCTATAACAATTATTTGTCTCAGAGTTCTGTTCATCATTTGATCCCCCTATTTCGGAACATTGAGTACCCTTCGGTAAGATATTAAACAATGACGAAAATCTTCAACGATACAGATGTCGCCCCGCTGGGGCTTTATTTCCTGATCACTAACTTAGCCATCGTATTCGACGACGACATCATCACCGTCAATTTTGACGGGATACGTCGCCACACGTAACGTCTCGTCGACGAGACATTGTCCGGTAGCAATATCAAATGTCCATTGATGCCACGGACAGCGTAGCACCTCGCCTAAACTATCAACAGAGAGCGTCGCTCCATGAATTGAAGGCGGTGCATCGGCGGCGAACTTACCACTGAGTTCACCTGTGCATAGCGGTCCTCGCCTATGCGGACAGATGTTACGGATGGCGTAAAATTTGCCATCAACATTAAAGACGCCAATGCCCGCCTTCCCACGGAATGGGACGATGATTTTGCGTTTTCCTGGTGGAATCTCTGATACTTTTCCAACAACAACACGTGCCATACTTTTAATTTACCTTGCGGAGAAATGACAGGAGTTTGAAATTTCAACTGCTTTCTCATGAGTCGCCTGCGCCGTTGTTGCAGGCTACGGTTTTGTGTTTCGGTTAATTTGCTTATGGGCTGGGGAACCCAGCCGCTACGGATTCGGGGAGCCGTTGGATTCTTCGACATCCAACCGAAGCATATCAAGCGCGTTTTGGGCAAAGATCCGATGGTGTAAGTCTTCTGAGAGCTTGGGGAAAACTGTTACTGGATCGTTCCAATCGAAATGTGGGAAGTCTGAGCAGAATATTAGCGTTTCATCTGCATGGAGCATTTCCAACATCTGGTACATTTGTTCCGGTTTCTCAGGTTCGTGCATCGGCTGTGACCCAACCCGGATGTGCTCACGGAAATACTCACTCGGTAACCGTTTCAGCCACGGTGTCTGGTCGCGTATTGCTCTCCAGTCGGTATCGAGATGCCACATGACTGGCACTGCCCACATCTGCTGTGCTTCAATGAGAGCGAACTTGAAGTTCGGAAATTTCTCAAAGACCCCTTCGCAGATGAGGGATGTCGCGTGCGTGCTGGCGACATACGGACGGCTCATCCGACTTTCTATATAGTAGGTCGGATGTCCAACTGGAGTCGGCACGTTTCGGTTCGCACCGCCGCCACCACCGATGTGTGATATGACAGGCAATCCGTGTTCCTCACACGCTTCCCAGATCGGATGGTAGAAACGGTTACCAAACGGACGACTCGATCCCATCGGCACCATAACGGCGACAGTGTCCTTGCGGTGTGCCAGCCTGTTAATCTCCTCCACGGCTTGCGGCGGATCGGATGGAGAGACGAGGATAGCGTTAACAACGCGATCATCTTTCTCAAGCCAATGTTCTATTGTCCAGTCATTAAAAGCCCGGCAGAGAGCAGCTCCCCAATCGGGATCAGGAACTCCGGAATATCCGTAGAACACAGGGGGTCCCGTCAGCACGGCGATATCAATATTCCAGACATCGAGATGCTCATCTTGGAGGAACTCCAATGTGAAGTTGAAATCTCTGGGGTCGCCGCCAGAGTTTTTCGGTGTCGACTCGGTGGCTTCTTCAACCCGACCCCTGAGGTCTACACGATTGCTTCGAACCGGGATGTTCGGATATCCGCCGAGATGTAGCCCTTGGTCGAGGAGATGCTCTTGATAGAATTTTGACAGGTAAGGTAACAATTGCGTAGGGTGACGGAAATTGTGGTGCACATCACAGTCGACGATAGCGATTCCGTCTTTCGGGTTCGCAGTCCAACCGGGTGCGGTAACAGGGGTTGATCCAATCTGACGCATGCAAACGCCTCCTTATTGGCTATCAGCCATCGGCTTATCAGCGGTCAGTTCAGGGAGCGTTGTGGCGTGGATACGCGTTAGCAACCGCCATACGCATGACTGATTGCTGACCGCTGACTGCTGATCGCTATTTTGATGATAGGGGTCAAGCTTTAAACCTGATCCTGTAAACTGGAATAAGTCTCCTAATGACGGTATGTCTCACCGATTAAGTTATTGGCAGCGCGGACAGGGCGGAAGAGGGTCTGCCGTTTCGAGGGCATCTCAGCTAACAACTTCGGGTGCGGATCCCAATCGTGCCACTTGCTATTGACGGTATTATAGCAACTGAAAATAGCGAGTCGGTCGTTTTCTTCGTTCGTCCACGTGTGCGTACTATGTGTTAACGCCTCTGTGAAAAAGAGAAGTGAACCCGCAGGACACTCATACGTATCCCAAATCAGGGAATCTTGGCTTTGAATTGTGTCGGGTGCTGTGTAGACGGCTTTATGGCTCGCCGTAATAAACAGGGTGCCGCCCTGCCGATATTTGACGGGGTTCAGCTCCCAGACGATGCGAGTTAAGCCACTATAGCCTCTGCCCGGGATACACCGATAGAGGTGCGAATCGCCGGGGAAACGGAGCATCCCGTTTCCGTTGTGGGGTCCAAAGTTCCCGTCGCCCACCGTCCGGTGGAACAAACTACACGATTCCATGCGGAAGCCGTAGCACTCCTGACTTGACAACGCCGGATGTGCGAGAAATTCGTTGAGAAAACCGATGACATTCGGATGGTCGGCGAGACGTTGCATGGGACCGCCGAGTGGAGACCGTTCATGCTCTGGAACCGACTCAGGTTCGTGGCGGAGTTTATACCCGAACTCTTGCATCTCCGCGAGTTCATCGCCCGACAATACACCGGGAACTAAAAGCCACCCGCGCATGTCAAAGAGGTATTTCTGTTCTTGCGTCGGTGCGACAACCGGTGTCCCGTCGGAGGTTGTCTCCGTGAGTTGTGCGTTATCAATGTCGAGTGCCGATCCGAGGTTCTTATCAACAATAAAAGGTTTGGTGTGATCCGTGACGTGTGCCATAGTAGACATCCTTTGTATTGGCTATCGGTTGTTAGTGGAGTGGCTATCGGCTATCGGCTTTCAGCAAAGAAATCCTCGTTTAACATGGGAAACACTCAAACAAAAACACCGTCTTACCGACTGCTGACTGCTGATAACTGATGGCTATTCTTCTTCCTATACGGCTTTGGCGAGTTTGAGGGCATCCTCAGAAACGCTAAGCGTCTTCGCAACATCTTCATCGGTGTGCGACATGGACATGAACCAGATATGTCCCTCAGGGAGATATAAACCGCCATCTAAGGTTGCTTCGTAGAAAGTTTTGTGGAACCGCTGCTGGCGTTTATCATCGCTGTCGGTACTTAATCCAAAGTAAGGCATGGGTCCGATGCCACCGATGCGGGCATTCTCGATACCAAGACGCGCCATCATCTCTCTGTAGCCATCTAATAACTTCTGTCCCTGTTTCCACATAAAGGCGACACCATCTTTTGCTTCGAGTTCCTCAATTGTAGCGATTGCGGCGGCAACGAGCGATACCTCGCCATGGAAGGTTGCGGCTACCCAGACATCGCTCACCTCATCCATAATCTCTTTTTTTCCGACAACGATAGCCGTCGCGAACCCGTTGGCGAGTGCTTTTCCGAAAACGGACATGTCAGGAGTGACCCCGAAATATTCCTGGGCACCGCCCAAAGCGTAGCGGAACCCTGTTTTGACCTCGTCGAAAATCATCAAAGCACCGTTGGCATTGACGAGAGCCTTTGCTTCTTCGAGATAACCGTCTTTGGGAAGATCGTGTCCGGAAGGTTCCATAATCAAACAAGCGATTTCGTCAGGATGGGCTTTAAAGAGATCAGCGAGCCCTTCAAGATCGTTGAAGTCCACACTGAGTGTAGCGGCGGCAGAACCCGATAAGTGTCCGCGTGCATGGCTACACCAATCGTGCCAACCATGATAACCGGATCGAATCACTTTTTCTCTATTGGTATATGCACGAGCGAACTTAATCGCGCCGGTTGTTGCGTCCGATCCACCAACAAAGTAAGCGACCCTATCTGCCGACGGAATAATCTGCACCAGTTTTTCGGCGAGTTCTACCTCAAGGGTATGTCCGAAATTATAAACATTCCCCCGTTCAACGAGATATTTTGTGACCGTATCAATCACAGTCGGATAGGCGTGTCCAAGGATCATGGGTCCGTATCCCATCAGGTAATCGATATAGTCGTTTCCATCGGCATCCCAAAAATGTGCGCCTTTCGCGCCTGCAATCATAACAGGTCTCGGTGGTTGGCTCTGTTTATGGGGTTGCCCACCACCGACTAATGCGGCTTTGGCTCGCTTTTGCCATGCAAGTGATTTTTCAAAACTTCGTCCCATCCTGAAACCTCCAAATTTCGTATGTTGTGCGTTAAATGTGCTCTAATTTTATCCATTTTAACATAAATCTGGATTTGATTGGAGAATTTTTTCAGAGGGCACCTACCCCATTTTTTGTGGAGGGTTTGTCGTATCAGACTTTGAAAGCCCGTAAGCAATCGCCTTGATGGACAGCTCGGGGGGGTAATACAGGAGAAAGACGTGTCGACAGAGAGAGATTAGGTGTGCAATCGCGTCTCGGAGAAGCAGCCGGAGTTTTTGACGCTCGATGTCACGAATCGGACACGGAGACGTAGTTGTGATGCAGTTTTCGTCGACATCAAACACGAGGGACTGTTCCTTTCGGAAGGAAAAAGAACGGCACCCCGCGCAGCAGACACACCCCGACGGCAAAAAACGCAAGAACGAGGCTCATGGGATCAAGCCAATCGCTTTGAAAAACCAACGCACACGCAAGGCTCGTAAACGCCAATAGCTTCGTCATCCCTGAAACAAAACGACTCCACCGTGAACGCGTCAGCGCAAATCGCCAGCCAACTTCAGGGTAACCGTACATCTGTTGCAACGCATCGCTTCCAAACCCCCGGCACATCACAACAATCGGCACCCACACCGGCAGCAGCCCCGACACAGAGAAATAAATCCAAAACGTGTTCTCTATCATCCGGTCTGCCAGCGTATCAAGGACGGCACCCGTTTCGGAGGTCGCGTTGCGTTTGCGGGCAATATAGCCATCGAGGGCATCCAGGGCGATAATAAAAGCAATCGCGAAAATCAGGGCAATGTCCAGCCAAAGGTGTCTCCCCAAGCCTGCGAGAACGCCAAAGGTGAAGACCGTGCGACTGATTGTGATCGTGTTGGCGACCATACTCACCGACCTGTTTTCAGGTATTCGGGGCGTTTTTTCAGACCCACAGGATACCGTAACTCATAGACTTTCACGGGCGAGGTCAAAAACGCTTCGGAAACCGGATACACCGGTTGAAACGCACCCGACAGTTCACCGCCTCGCAGCAAGGTCTTTTCGGGTTGCTTCTCCCACGTCACCAGCAGATGCGTCGCCTCGTGCGTCAACAGAAACTCGATCACCTCTTGCTCGGTTTTCGCTCGCTCCACGTGCTGATGGTATAACGCAATCCAATACGGGAGGTAGTGATCGGGGCCCACGATCGTTCGCACACCCCCCAAGACGTTCAGCTGCGTCCCATAAGACCACTCCGCCGCGACCACCGCAGACTCAGGGAGGTTGGTTTTCATCCACGTGTATGCATCCGAAAGTGGACCGACACCCGGCACGGCTTGACGCGACTGCTTCGCCGTCGCCACAGACCGAAACACGTGGCCCCCCGCCATCGGACCCCAGAGGCAGACACACACAAACACCACCACCGACACCGATCCCGGCGTGATGCCGTATCTTTTCAGGCATTCGTGGACAACCCCCGTCGTCCATCTCGGATCCGAGATAACACGCACCAGCCGAGTGGCGACCTCTTGGATCAAAATCGCCGTGAAGTATGCTAACCCCACACCGATAAAGAAATCATAACGCTTGGCATCCCGGGCCAGAGCGAACCAAAACACACTCCAGCTGAGCATCGCAACGTCAATGAGACAGATGGGGGACCGAGGCTGCGTCTCCGCCACGCAACGCTTCCCTGACAGGTGTCCAAACGCCAGGCACACCGCACAGACGCTGAGGAAAAACAAGGCATCCCCCATCGCCGCACCAAAGACACCCGCCACAGGCATACGGAAAAACACGAAGACCCAAAAGCAAAACACCGACACCGACAGATGCCGACCCAAACGACCCCACCGAAACAACGGGAGCAGACTCATACCGAGACTGCCCGTCAGAAAAACCGACCCATACCGATACACCCAATACCCAAAGTG
>JAAXHD010000218.1:0-1725 GCA_012271015.1 Candidatus Poribacteria bacterium
ACGGGTGCAGTCTTCGTTATTGATGGTGGGTTGACAGCAGGCAATCACCAATTTCCAATCTAAAGGTAGTAGGCACACTCCGTGTGCCGTAAACAAATTCAAAAAGACACCAAATGTTAAAAGTGCCTTCGGTTATGAGCGTTAAATTCACACGGAGATATACAATGGTAACACAAGAACAGGTCGATTTTTTTCAAGAAAACGGCTATCTCAAGTTTGGGAGAGTTTTAGATAGCGATGGCGTTGAAGCCATGCGCGCGGGGTTAGATGCGGTCATTGAATTGGAACTTAACGAAGGCGACGATTCATCGCCCGAGTTCAAGTATGGACACGACCGACGCGAAAACCGACTCAGTCGGGGAAGCGGTCACCCGCGTGCGATTCATCAGTACGTTAACATGTGGAAGCGGGAACCACATTATGAGGCAGCCGTTCATCACCCACTCATCGCTGGGACGGCGCGTGCGCTGCTGGATACACCTGAGGTCCGTCTCTGGCACGATCAGGTCATTTCCAAACCGCCTCATGATAATGGACATTTCGCATTCCATCACGATTTCTTCTTTTGGCCACTCAGTCCACCGAACATTGTAAGTTGCTGGCTCGCTCTGGACGATGCAACGGTGGATAGCGGGTGCATGCATGTTATGCCGAAGAGCCACAAAGACGAACGCTTCTCCATTGCAGCAAGAGCGGCAGCAGATGCGACAGCGGCGAAGGCGCGCGAAGAGGGACGGGAACCGCCCCATGACCAGTGGGCGGAAAGACGAGAATTGAGCATTGATCACGGCATTCCGGTGGAATTGAAAGCCGGTGAGTGTATGTTTCATCATTGCCTCAACTTTCACGGCACGCCACCGAATGTCACGGAGCGGCAACGCCGCGCCTTCGTCATGATTTTCATGGCGCAAGACGTCTGCTATAACAACGCGCAATCCCCGAACCACGTCCTCGTTCCAACAATCGAGGTCGCGGATGGTGAGCCGCTCGTTGGTGACGCATTTCCAGTGGCGTAACTCTGCATCGAATCGGGGTTACAAGTTCCTCCTACAGTAAAGGTGCCGGGGTAAGGTTTAATGACATGAAAGATTCAACGTTTATTACAAGAGTTGTTCTGAAAAACTATAAGAGTATCGCCGCGTGTGATGTCCGGTTGGGACCGTTAACGTTCCTTGTAGGACGTAACGGTTCGGGTAAGAGCAATTTTCTGGATGCGTTGCGATTTGTTGCGGATGCGTTGAATACATCACTCGACCACGCGATACGCGATCGCGGGGGCATCAATGATGTTCGCCGTCGCTCCCGTGGGCATCCAAATCATTTCAACATTCGTCTTGAGTTCGCCCTGCCTGAAGGTGTTACGGGACACTATGCCTTTCGAATCGGGACGCGTTCGCCGGGTGGGTACGAGGTCCAGACTGAGGAATGTAGAATTCAAAATGAGTTATGCCTCACACCGGAGGAATATTTCCGTGTTGAGGATGGGACTGTGACAGACAAAAGTGTGGGAGTAATGCCGGCGGCTGCAACCGATCGACTCTACTTAGTAAATGCTTCCGGTCTGCCGGAGTTTCGTCCTGCCTATGAAGCCTTTTCTCGGATGGGGTTTTATAACCTTAATCCCGATAGAATCCGAGATCTTCAGGCACCAGAACCGGGCGAGGTACTCATGCGTGATGGGAGTAACCTGACAAGTATTCTTACCCAACTTTCCTCCGTTGTAAA
>JAAXHD010000218.1:1797-10987 GCA_012271015.1 Candidatus Poribacteria bacterium
GTAGCACTATTCCAAGGAAATTATGAAGGACAAAAACGCGTGGTGCTCGTCGGGATTGAAGAACCGGAAATCGCTCTTCATCCAGCAGCAGCAGGTGTATTGTTAGATGGACTTCGAGATGCCGCCCATAGGACACAGGTTATTGTCACCACCCATAGTCCAGACTTGCTTGAGGACAAGCACTTGGATGTGGAATCAATTCTCGCAGTTGAAGCACATGGTGGGAATACAACAATCGCTCCTGTGGACGAAGTTGGAAGGTCTGTCGTGCACGACAAACTGTTTACAATAGGGGAGCTACTACGTATAGATCAATTGCAACCTGATGAGACATCCGTGGTTTCCGCTGAAAAAGCGAAACAACTCCGTTTGTTCGATTTTGAGAGAAGAAATTCTGGCAAAACGAAGGATGAGGAAAGACGCGGATGACGGTCAAAGTCGGTTGCATTGTTGAAGGACATGGTGATGTGGTAGCTGTGCCACTTCTGATTCGCCGCATCGCGGCAGAACTTCATCCAGACTTGGTGATTGAAACGCCACGCCCGATTCGTGTTCATAGAAATCAGGTTGTTCAAGCGGATAAGTTTGAGCGGAGGGTTGAATTAGCAATTCAGAGAATTGGGGGACAGGGTGCCATATTTATTATCCTCGACGCTGGCGATGCTTGTCCTGCACAGCTAGGTCCTGAACTGCTTAATCGGGCATCACAAGTTCGCAGCGATCTACCAATTGCCGTTGTGCTGGCAAAATATGAGTTTGAGGCATGGTTCCTCGCAGCAGCTGAGTCACTCCGTGGGCAAAGGGGTTTAGGAGATAATATTCACCCTCCCAATGATCCAGAAGCGATCCGTGGGGCGAAGGAATGGCTGAGCCAGCGAATGGAGAACAGTAGAACATACCGTGAAACGCAGGACCAACCTGCACTCACAGCACACTTTGACTTAGAACCGGCACGTCGCACAAATTCGTTCGATAAATGCTACCGAGAGATTGTTCGTCTTCTTGAAGAATTACAAAAGTAAGCGATTTAACCAGTGAACAAATATAATCTATCATGTCCCCTTTATTCGTAAAAGGGAGGATTTAATATGGAAAACAAACCAAATGTCATCTTTATTTTAACCGACGATCAAGGCCCGTGGGCTGCGGGCTGTTGCGGCAACGATGAAGTCCATACCCCCTATCTTGACCAATTAGCCTCAGAGGGGACTCGCTTCCCCAATTTCTTCTGCACAAGTCCTGTTTGTTCACCGGCGCGTGCAAGTCTCATGACCGGTCGCATCCCTTCAGCACACGGTGTCCACGACTGGATTCGCGACGGGAATATGCCGCCAGATCCCGCTCAATACCTTAATGGATTGACCTGTTATACCGATGTTTTAGCCAACAATGACTATACTGTCGGGTTGAGCGGCAAGTGGCACCTCGGCGATAGCTTGACTCCACAGCATGGGTTCAGCCATTGGTTCACTTTGCTTACAGGTGGGAGTCAGTATAACGATGCGGATATGATCCGAGACGGACAAGTTGAAATGCAACCCGGCTATCTTACCGATGTCATCACCGATGATGCGTTGGACTTTATCTCAGCGAATCAGGAGGGACCCTTCTATCTCAGCGTCAACTATAACGCACCGCATACACCGTTTACGGGACACCCTCAAGACATCGTTGACTCCTATGACGATTGCCCCTTCAAAACCTGTCCGCAGGAGGCGTTGCACCCGTGGGCTGTACAAGGTGCCGCTGTGCACATGGGCAATCGTGAGTCGCTAAAAGGCTATTTCGCAGCGATTACCGCACTTGATTTGAACGTCGGACGCATTTTAGAAAGGCTGGCACAGTTAGGGATCCGTGAGAATACGCTCGTTGTTTTCAGTAGTGACAACGGCTATTCGTGTGGACATCATGGGTTCTGGCATAAAGGAAACGGAACATTCCCACTGAATATGTACGAAAATTCTGTCAAAGTTCCGTTCATTATCAGCCAACCCGGCAGTATCCCAGAAGGTCGTGTCAGCGAAGCGATGGTGAGCCAATACGACTTCATGCCGACACTCCTCGATTATCTTGGATGTCCCGATCCGAATGACGATATGTCACCCGGCAGAAGTTTTGTGCCCGCGCTTTCTGGTGAGACGAACGACGCGAAGAATGAGATCGTTATCTTCGATGAGTATGGTCCCGTCCGCATGATCCGGACACAGGAATGGAAGTACGTCCATCGGTACCCTTATGGTCCGCATGAGTTGTACGACTTGGTAAACGACCCGGATGAACGGAAAAATCTGATAGACGACAAGTCTCAGAATGCCCGTGTAGTTGATATGAAACAGCAAATGGGAGCATGGTTTCAGCGATACGTCTTACCGGAATTAGATGGCGCGAGGTGTTCCGTTACCGGTGGCGGGCAAGCGGCAAAGATAGAGGCGGGACACTGTGGTGAAGGTGCCTTTCATCCGAGATATGCCCCACCTCTACGGGATGTATAAAGAGATTTGCTGGACGTACCGAAAACGGAGGCGACATCTTCCATTCAAGGGGTCCGGGTTAAAATAGAAAGGAGCGAAATGGGAAAAGCCTTTGCCCCCGGCAACATTTCGTGTGTGTTCAAAATTATTCCGCATGCCGATGCAACCCGTATGCACTCGCTCGGCATGGGGTTCACCGTTAAAGAGGGTGTAGAAGTCATCGTTTCTAAGCACCGTGAGACAGGCGTGCTGTTTAACGGACAAAGCATCAATTTTCCGACAGTACGGGCTGTTGTTGATCGGTTAATCCAAGACGCAGGTGCAGCGGGTGTGAAAGTAGACCTTACGTCTCCATTACCGCTCGGTTGCGGCTTTGGTCTTAGCGGTGCCGCTTCGCTCGCGACAGCGTATGCACTCAATGAACTGCTCCATCTGGGTAAAGATGCAGAGACGCTCGCGATGGTAGCACACGTTGCAGAGGTTGAAAATCGCACCGGGTTAGGCGATGTCTGTTCACAGTATCACGGGGGTTGGCTCGTCAAGTTGAAGGAAGGCGCGCCATTGGTTGCCGATAGGTTACCGATAACAGAACGACCTATCTATTACCGCTACTTCGGACCGATTCAGACGAGTGAGGTGCTCGGAAACAGAGAGCAGACGATCCGTATCAATCGCGCCGCCGATGCCGCGTTAAGCGTTTTGGAAACGCTTACCAGTTCCAAGCCCCATACCGGACTCTTTAACGCATGTTTTGAGGTATCAAAGCGGTTTTCAGTGGAGAGCGGCTTGCTTAGCGATGCCCGCGTGATAGAGACAATCCAACAGATTGAAGAGGAGGGCGGTGTCGCTTCGATGATTATGCTGGGGAACGGCGTTTTTAGCACGCATCCATTTGAGGAAGCGGTGGAAACAAAACTTGTTCATAATCCAGCGCGTCTCATATAGCGGAATAGGAAGCGGCAGTCGGCAATCAGCAGTCAGTACGCCGTCGTCAACGGTTTAAGTCCTTGCAAATGCAATACTCGTCGTCAACCCTAATTTGATAACTGAAAGCCGACGGTTGATAACCAATACACGGGAAGGGAGCCCGCTGACAGTCAATAGCCAAAATGAAAACTGCTCTTATTCTCTCATTTTTTGCGGTATCTGTTGCTGTTGGTGCAGTGGAGATTGAGGATGTGACATTCGGATTCGGTGATGGTTACAGAATAGGCACATGGGCACCCTTAACAGTAACTGTACAGAATCAAGATGAAGGTGCTGTGTTTAGTGGCGAGTTGGTTGTGGAGATACGCAACTTCTCTTCGGACGTTCCTATTGAGCGTTACGCTGCGCCACTGCACCTTATCGGGGCCGGGACACAACAGAAAAACCTCTATGTTTACTGCCCGAAAAATGCTACGCAGCTTATCATTCGACTCGTTCCCATCACACCCTCAGAGGCAGAAGGGGTACGCAGGACAGCGACCGAACTGGCGGAAGATATACTGCTTCCAACACCCCTTGCTCGTAAAGACTACTTCATGCTGGTATTGGCACCGAACGGTGACAAGTTGAAACGATTTGTTGATAAGAAACAGTTAGCGGTTTCTGGTGGCGCACAGGTGCATGTCAAGTACCTTCCGAATTCGATGGTGCTGCCACGCGCTTGGATAGGTTACAATGCTGTTGATGTACTCGTTGTTCGTGAAACCCGATTAACCGAACGACGTGTTCTTAAATCACAACAGACAGCGATGCTCGATTGGATACAGCGTGGCGGTACACTAATTGTTTCTGGTGGCAGTAGTTTTAACTACCTGCGAGGCAGTTTCATAGAGCCTTTTCTTCCTGTTGAATTAAAGGGCGTGAAGAAAGCGGATACGCTCCCCATTGCTGTGCTGGAACAACTTAACAAAATGGCGGTCAGCAGAAATAGCCGTCAGCAATCAGTTGTCAGTAGTCAGCAAGAGGGCACAACTTCACCAGTAAGCCTCATCACTGAAGGTTTCCGACGGTTTCCGATAGCCGATAGCCGTTTCGAGCGGATCCAGTTTACTCCGAGAGCAGGTTGTGAGGTGTTGATAGGCACGGAAGAGCAGATTTATGTCGCAAAACGGGACTTTGGAGATGGACAGATTCTCTGCCTTGCGTTTGATTACAATGCTCTACCATTTTCGGAGCAACAGGTAGTTGAAACCTTCTGGAACGGATTACTGAGTAAACACGGTAAATCTCCACAACACCTCGCGGAACGGTACGCACTTGCACTCCAACATGAGGCGGAAATTCATAAGCATTTTCTATCAGAGATGCCTACTCGGGTGCCGCTCATTAAACTGTTGGCTATAGTTTTGCCGGTATATCTGCTTGGTTTTGGTGGTTTCTTACTCTATTTTGGGAGGTCGAAGCAGAAATCACGCATCTATTGGATAGGAGGATGTCTCTTCGTTCTACTTTCGGTGAGTATAATTGCATCGGCGCGGGGAGTCTGGTTTCCGAACACTGTTACAGCTGACAGATTGTCAATTTTATCGGTTTATCCTGAACGGCAGCGCGCACACTTGTTAAGTTATATTTCTCTTAGAACCGCATCGCGTGCCGAAACGTCTACTGATTTCACAGAAGGAACTTTCGTTCGTCATCAGAGGGTCGAAGAGTCGAAGGGTAAGCCCCTTCAAAAGATCGGGACGTTGGTTCAAAGTTCACGTGTTCAACTACGAGACGTATCGGTGGAGCCGTGGCATCCAACGACTTATGTGGAAGAAAAATTTTTGGCGTTGGATGCCCCACAGCTTCCGCAAATCCTTGAAAACACGTGGCATATTGCTGGAAAAGAGATGACTTACTTAGGAAATGTCGCGTTGAGAGATGTGAGCGCGTTGGAGGTGTCCGAACCTTCAATGGCACGTCTTCGGTTGCAAGTGACACTAAAAATGCCGCCTGATGAGGAGTTGGTTGGTGTCCGAAAGACCTTTGCGCAAATCCTAAGGCGGGATTACGTGCTTCGGTATCTGGCGACAGAGACGAGTCTGAATCCCTCGCCCTACTTCATTGGGTGGATTTCTCAAGGTGTTACTGGTGCGATAGCGGATGGGAAAGAAGGCAAAAATGAAACTTTAGTAATTTTTCGTTCGGGTGCCGGACGTTGAAAATTAAACCAGATGGCGTAAGGCAACCAGACTAAAATTAACCCAAAGCGTGTAGCCTGCAACAACGGCGCAGGGTGTTTTTGCTGGGTGTTTTTGCTTGGGTATTTCCTCAATTTCCCCTTGCTTGGGTGTTTCTTCAAGATTTAAGAAAGGCGCGTCAAAGTCCAATCCCATGTTATTTAACCGCAAGGTAAGTTAAAAAAATGGATGTACTATCGCTCGGCATTTATGTCGTTGATGTGTTGGGACGACCCATAGATCAGTTTCCCGAGAAGGGGAAATTAGCCCTCTTTGATGAACTCGGAATCCATACTGGAGGTTGTGCTAACAACACGGCTATTGCACTCACGCGCTTAGGTATCTCTGCTGGCGCGATGGGTAAGGTTGGCACTGATGCTTTTGGAGACCTGATTCTGCAAATGCTCATAGAT
Organism: Candidatus Poribacteria bacterium; assembly: GCA_012271015.1. Lineage (GTDB taxonomy): Bacteria > Poribacteria > WGA-4E > WGA-4E > WGA-3G > WGA-3G. The sequence continues at coordinate 7,831 of JAAXHD010000218.1, forward strand.
AATGGTGTCGACACGTCGGGCATGCAACAGAATGCGAGTTCCAGCACTTCCTTCACATTCGTCGCGGTCGCCTCTGATGGTGAACGAACTTTCTACCATTACATCGGTGCGAACGGTGAACTCTGTGAGGCGGACCTTGATTGGGAGGTCATAAAGCGTGCCAAAATTTTGCACATCGCTGGTGCGCTTGTTATGCCACGTTTTGATGGCGCACCAATGGCGAACGTCCTACGGGAAGCGAAGTCTTTTGGGATAACCACCTCGCTTGACACAGCGTATGATGCTACTGGAAAATGGTTAGAGACACTCGAACCGTGCCTATCCTACGTAGATATGTTTATGCCAAGTATTGTTGAGGCACAACATCTCACCGGTATATCTGATGCCCGCGAAATCGTCCAATTTTTGCGGAGTCGCTACGGTATCCACACCATCGTCATTAAGATGGGTGAAAACGGTAGTTATGCCTCTACACCAGAAGCAGAACACTTCGCACCAGCATATCCTGTGGATGTCGTTGATGCAACAGGCGCAGGGGACGCTTACGTCGCAGGTTTCCTCGCGGGGACTATCATGGACTGGGACCTAACAGCAAAAGCGGAATTGGCTTCCGCAACCGGTGCCGCTTGTGTCACCGCCATTGGAACAACTGACGGCATCCAGAATCTTGAAGAAATCCTAAAAATTAGCCGTCAGCAAATTAGCAATCGGTAGTCAGCGGTCAGCAAAGAATGTTTTCGTTTAAAGATACCCTCTTGGTTTCCGATGGCTGAAAGGTTTTTTCGGGGGAAAAAACCGACCCGATTGCTGACAGCCAATTTTCCGAAAACCGATAGCCAATACACTGATACGAAAACCGACAACGATAAAGATATGAAGAACACAGCAGTTGTTCAGACAGAAAACCTCTCCAAATGGTATGGCGAAGTGATGGGGGTAAACGATGTAACCCTCACGATTCATCCTGGAATAACCGGCTTGCTGGGTCCCAACGGTGCGGGAAAAACGAGTTTGATGAAACTCATGACGGGGCAACTCAAACCCAACCAAGGCAAGGTTAGAGTGCTGGACCAGCCGGTATGGAATAATCCGGAACTTACGAAACGAGTCGGCTACTGCCCAGATATAGAGTTGGCGTATCAATTCATGACTGGCTTTGAGTTTATCACTTTTTTCGCCACATTGAGCGGATACGATAAATCGGGGGTTGAATCTCGGAGTCTACGCGTTCTTGAAACGGTGGATATGCTATTCGCAAAGGATCGTCCTATCGCCTCCTATAGTAAAGGGATGCGACAGCGTGTCAAACTTGCGCAGGCGTTAGTACATGAACCGGAACTCCTCTTCCTTGACGAACCTCTCACCGGCTTAGATCCGAATGGAAGACGGCATGTTCTCACGCTTCTACAGGAACTTGCGGCTCAGGAAATTAGCATCATTGTTTCAAGTCATATCCTCTATGAGATTGAGGCGTTGACAGAGACGATCCTGCTCATCCACCAAGGGCGTATTCTCGCTGAAGGCACCATCTCCGATATCCGTGAACTCATTGACGAACACCCACACAAAGTCTACTTGAGCACGGATGAACCCCGCCGTTTAGCGCAGGTCTGTCTCCCCTTCAAGGATATCCTGAGTGTTACCTTTGTTGATGGCGATGGGGCTGACAGTGAATCACAAGTGGAAAAAGAATCAGGCGATATTATCATAGAAACCGCCAAACCCGATGCCTTCTACGCTCGGCTCCCCAAACTACTCATCGAAAACGAATTGAGCGTCTCGCAACTCTACTCGCCTGACGATAATCTTTCCTCTGTGTTTAAATATCTTGTTGGGTAACCTGTTCGGGAAATCTGCGAAAGCTGATAAATCCGCTATTCAGATTTTCTGTTGTAAAGAGGATCACCGCCTCGTGGCAAAACAGAGACAAGGCGGGACCCTTTCTATCGTTAAAACTCAGGAATAGGAAATTCTTCACAAGTGGAACATTCTACACCATATTACACCTATTATATGGAATCTGAATCGCTGTCAGAGTAATATTGACCGTCAGTGCCATTGCCGCTAATTGAGGCGGCGGCACCCGTGGTCGTGGACCCAAACACTTTTCCCCAGAAAAGCGCGAGAAAAATAGACAATTTTGATTTTTCTCTGTATTTTACAGCGTTTTCCCGAGAATTTTTCGAGAAAACTAAAAAAAATGCCCGAATTCTCAAAAAAGTCGCAAAACACTGTCAACGCATTCTACACTTTTTCTGTTCAAGGAATATATATGCAAGGGAAGGCGAAACTTTCTCAAGCAAAATTTAATGACAGGCGATAGTGAATTCTCGGCGTTCAAAAGTTTAGCCTCTATCCGGTAGTAACAGCAGCAGCGATGTGATCTATTATGACACCGTCTGCGAAAATGAAGACGCCTGATAGCGAGTCAAAAGGAGATGTTGAAATGAGAACCCTGAGTTTGATGAAAATTATAGCCCTTCTGGGGTGCGCTCTCTTCGGTTTAAACGCTCCTATAGGGGCGGATCCCTGTGACGACCCCTCAAATGGTGTACAAGAGAACATCTTGGGCATCGTTGAAGTCTATGACCTGGGTTACCATATGAACTCCTACACGCAAAGCAGTCATCGCATGACGATTGAAAATCGGACTGACCATGCCGTGGAGTATAAGTATGAATGTAGCCATGTCGTTGTGATAGACGATGAGGATGATAATATCATCGTTGCTGATGTGACATAGGAGTTTGGACCGCATACTGTGGAGCCAGGGGACAAGGAATGGCACTTTGAGACACGGCCTGCGTCTCTACACAATGTGCGGCGTGATAGAGATTACATTCTGAAAACTTACACAGCACTGCGTGTTACCGGCGGTCCCTCCTGGGGTATCTGTAGAGAATATAACTTTAAGCATGAGTAGGGGTTATTTTAGTAGATTGTAGAATCATTTAAAACAGGCGAGGTCTCTTCTGATGCCCTCATCGGGGCAGAAACCTCGCCTCCGATACAAAGAACGTTTTAGAGGTATCCTCCACTGAACTGTCTTAGATAAGGAGTGTTTTAAAATGTGTAAACTTTGGATAGTTACAGGCTTCTTTCTGATAGTGTCTACGTTCGCCGTGGCAGATATTGCCTTCCTCTCAGATAGAGATGG
>JAAXHD010000014.1:0-2466 GCA_012271015.1 Candidatus Poribacteria bacterium
GGCGAGGGGTATTTCTCCGAAGACGGCACCGCTCTCATCTTCCAAAGTGAGCGCGAACCGGATAATCCGTTCTATCAAATTTATCTTTTAGACCTACTCACAGGCGATACGCACCGCGTCTCACCCGGTGTGGGAAAGACGACTTGTGCGTTCTTCCGTCCAGGCACCGATGAAGTGCTTTACGCGTCGACCCACCACGATGCCTTCGCGAAAGCAAAACAGGAAGAGGAACTCAAATTCCGGGCATCAGGTAAAGAAAGACGCTACAGTTGGGATTACGATGAAAAGATGGACATTTTCTCGGCAAACCGAGACGGGAGCAATCTCAAGCAACTGACAAACGCCCCTGGCTATGATGCTGAAGCCGCATATTCGCCTGATGGCAAACGCATCGTCTTCTGTTCGCTGCGGAACGCATACCCCAAAAGTCAACTCTCCCCAAAGGACCTGAAACAGCTGGAAGTCGATCCCGCGTATTTCGGCGAAATCTATATCATGAACGCAGACGGATCCGATCAAATTCAACTAACGGACTCTCCAGGCTACGACGGGGGTCCCTTCTTCACACCCGACGGGCAACATATCGTCTGGCGACACTTCACACCTGACGGCAGCGAAGCCGACATCTACACAATGCGGATAGATGGCTCAGGTGTGCGGCGACTCACCGATTTCAATAGTATGTCTTGGGCACCCTACTTCCATCCGAGTGGTGCCTATGTTATCTTCGCCTCTAACAAACTTGGATTCTCTAATTTTGAACTATATCTCGTCGATGGGCGAGGTAGACATGAACCCGTCCGTGTTACCACAACCGATGGGTTTGACGGACTACCTGTCTTTTCACCCGACGGCAGCCGTTTGTGCTGGACCTCGAATCGGAACAGTCAAGTAGTTTCACAACTCTATCTTGCCGACTGGAATCACGAAGCCGCCCTGAAAGCAGTTACATCGACACCGAGGCATCACAATTCGCCCGTGCATCCGGTCCGAACGGTTGCCAACTCCGAACCCTCTAAAAAAACGAGTATCCGTCAACACATTGAATTCCTTGCCGACGATGCCCTTGAAGGCAGGATGACCGGATCAGCAGGAGCGAAACGCGCAGCGGAGCATATCGCCACTCAATTTGAAGACCTGAATCTCAAACCCCTCAGCGACAAAGCGAGTTACTTACGAGGATTTGGGCAAGAGTTTGAGTTCACTGCAGGTCGACGGATTATATCGGAGGAAAATCGGTTCTATATCACACGTCAGGTGCAGGGTACCGAACAGGAACTGGAATTCAGTGTGGAGCAAGATTTCCAGCCGCTCTCTTTCTCGCGTAACGGTATCGTTGAAGGCGAAGTGGCCTTTGTTGGATATGGGTTAACCGTTCCCGGCGAATTAGGTGAAGGATATGACGCTTATGCAGGGTTAGATGTGAAAGAAAAAATTGTCGTCGCTCTCCGCTATGTTCCTGAAGAAGTTGAACCCGAACGTCGCCAACAACTGAATCGGTATGCAGGACTCCGGTACAAGGCGATGCAGGCGCGGGAGCACGGTGCGAAAGCGTTTCTCGTCGTCGCTGGTCCGAATTCCCCGAATGCAGGTAAATTGATCCCTCTCGACTTCGACAGTAGCCTCGCGGATTCTGGCATTGTCGCTGCGTCAATTAGTGATACCGTGGCGAATACACTCTTTGCACCATCTGATAAGGACCTGAAAGAGGTTCAATCAGGACTTGATGTAGAGAATCCGCATTTCCTTGGACAATTTCCGTTACCCGATGTCAAGATTAAGATTGTCGTTTCGGTTGAGAAAGTCAAGAAAACGGATCAGAATGTCATTGCACTTCTCCCACCGCCGGAGTTAACGGATGATACCGAGTACATCGTTGTCGGTGCGCACTACGATCATATTGGCTACGGCGAAATCGGTTCACTTGCCCGGAAAGATGAGGAAGGACAGATCCACAACGGTGCCGATGATAACGCCTCCGGCACGGCTGTCGTCTTAGAATTGGCAGCGACTCTCAGCGAAGCCTCCCAGGAATATCCCGAAAAATTTAACAGGGGGGTTATCTTCGCGCTCTGGTCGGGTGAAGAACTTGGGCTCATCGGGTCCACCCACTTTGTTAACCATCCAATCGTTCCCTTAGATAAAGTGGTGGCGTATGTCAATTTCGATATGGTGGGACGACTCCGGGACAACACACTCATCTTACAAGGTGTCGGTTCATCATCTGTGTGGACGAAACTCATTGAAAAGCGGAACGTTCCGATCGGTTTCAATCTCACATTACAAACCGATCCGTATCTGCCAACGGACGTGACGGCTTTCTATCCGAAAAAGGTACCGGTGCTCAGCTTCTTCACCGGTGGACACGAAGACTATAACCGTCCGACAGATGATATAGAGACACTCAATTATGATGGACTTGCGCGGATCGCTCAATTAGCGCATGGCATTGTTTTGGATGTGATT
>JAAXHD010000014.1:2489-5005 GCA_012271015.1 Candidatus Poribacteria bacterium
GATACGCTGCGTGCCTACCTTGGCACAATTCCTGACTATACAACGGAAGGCAGTGGTGTTAAGCTCTCTGGTGTTCGAGCAGGCGGGCCCGCTGATAAAGCCGGTTTGAAGGGTGGCGACGTTATAGTAGAATTTGGCGGACAGAAGATCGCTAACATCTATGACTACACTTATGCCCTGGATGCTGTGAAAATTGGGGAGCCGATCGAAGTTGTCGTTCTCCGTGAGGGAAAACGGGTGAAGTTGAGCGTAACCCCTGAAGCGCGGAATTAATCTTCTCGCTGAAATACTCAGGACTTACGTCCTGTCTCTCGAAGCCTCCGCCCCTTGATAAGGGGGATAGGGGGTTAAATCCCTCAAATAACGCCTTTTTTGATGAAATAGAGTGCTGCTTTACACCATTCGCGTTCGTCCTGCTGAAATAATGTTATCCGTCTCTGCTGTCTAACGGAAGGCACCATCTTTGTAGCGTAACCTGTCAGTTCGTGCAGAAAAGGGCGCAACCTAACAGGTTACGCTACAAAAAACACGCAGCACCGCAACCACTTTCAACGAAAATCGTCTCTATATGCCTAAAATCTTGTAAGCAGCAACTTGAATTGTCTAAGGGAATGTTCGCCATTTCTAAGGGGGCCCGGAAGGTCTCCAAAGCGCAGGCATTGTTCGTTCTATACTTTTTTTGTGAGGGGATTCCATGAACGCTAAAATTTTTAAATTCGTGCTTTGCGGTCTGCTTTCACTCTGCGTCGCATTGCTTTCCGGGTGTGAACGCGGACAGGACCTGGGATTGGCCGATGAGATGATGACTTCCGCTGATGAGACAGATAGACCCACACTGCAAGTGGGTTTGCTTCAGCCCCGGGGTCACTATGAAGATTATGCCAGAGGCGCGAAACTTGCCCAAACTGAAATTAACGAGAGCGGTGGCATCCTCGGGATGCCAGTCGATCTGATAGAGAGAGATAACCGGCCGGCGACCGGGGCGTTTCCAGACCCGACAACCAGCGCGTTTACTGTGCAAGTTGCACAGGAGTTGGTCACGGCGGAAAACGTGGTTGCCCTCTTAGGCCCCGTCTACTCAACAAATGCCTTGCAACTCGCATCGGCTATTGAGGTGCCAATACTTACGGGTGCAACGGGAACGCACGTAACCGAAGCCGGCGAGTTTATCTTCATCGTTGGTGCCTCAAGCGCGCTGCATGGAGAACTCATGGCACAATTTGCTATTGAAGAACTCAAAGCAAAAACAGGGGCGATGATTCATCAGGCGGACGATGTCTATTCCATTGACCTTATTGAAGCGTTTAACGCGAATTTCCAGGCACTCGGCGGTGAAATTATTGTTGCGGACGTGTACAATGTCGGGGATACGACTTTTCGCACGCAACTTGAACAAGTGCAAGCAGCGCCCCCTGATGTTTTATTTCTTGCCAGTTTCGCACCAGAGGTCCCCCTGTTAATGAAAGCGGCGCGAGACATGGGAATTACGACCACCTTTATCGGTGGCGGCGGCATGGATGATCCAGAAAATATGTTCAGCACTTTAGCAGATAATGCCCCCTTGGAAGGCACTTACTATACCACGAATCTTTATAAAACATTAGATGATCCGGATGCCCCACGATTTATTGATGCTTATAAGGCGATGTTCGGCACTGCACCGAGCGGGGTTTCCGCGTCCGGCTACGATGGACTGTACCTCTTGAAAATCGGGATTGAAACCGCACTATCGACAGACCCGATTGCGATTCGGGATGCGATTGCTGCTATCACCAACTATAGGGGTGCCACTCTCATTTCTCACTACAATGAGAACCGTCAGCCCGTCAAAAGCGTTGGTGTTTTGGCAATTCGCAATGGCCGACCAGAACCTTATGCAGTCGTTGCCCCGGCTCCGATGGATCCCCCTGAGTAAGTGTGCGAAAATTTAACTTATAGTAGATTTCAGAATGACTTGGACACTTTGCATCGGCAAGGTTAGGAAACCTCGCCTACCAGGGGGTGGAGGTATGTATTTATTTTTCAAATTCACTATAAATGGTGAGCGCGCCGCAACGAGTTCAAAAATCCATCGCAGCGCGCTTTACTTTGTTAAGGAACCAAACCAGTTTTTGCTACTCAAATACAAGTTGAGCGACGACTCCCGCATGGTCGGACGGCCACATTGCGGAGGCCAGCCCTTCCAAAGGGGTATCTCCCACGGTATGGGTTAAGACAGAAGCGGGGGCTTCTAAAAAATTGCGGACGAAAATCTGGTCGATTCTCATGAAAAGGTCGCTCTCTTCATTTTGGAGGGTGCTTGCCTGACAACAGGTGTACCCGGTTCCCTCGGAATCCATCTGCCAGATGTCAATATATCCCGCCGCCAGTAAAACCTGGTACGCCTCCCCATCGGGAGGGACGGTATTAAAATCTCCCAACAAGATAATCGGTAGCGTTTCACCGCTGAGGGTATCTACGAGTTCTTGCGCTTGTGCGATCCGATTTTCCTCTGCGAATGCCTCTAAGTGTGTATT
>JAAXHD010000241.1 GCA_012271015.1 Candidatus Poribacteria bacterium
GAGTTTGGCAGGTCTGGGCGTATCTACCAGCGCGCCGACACGCTTTCGGTACCTTCAACATCCATAGAAGCGGTGATTCCACTTCCAGCCTTTGATGCGCGTCTTCTTGCTGAAGGTGTCGCACAGGTAACGTACAATAGTGTCGTCACCTACGGCGAAAATGTCGAGGAGGCACGAAGGAGTTCAATTTGGACGCGGTCGTCTGGTGGTTGGAAGCTGAGGTTTCATCAAGGGACCCCATTTTCGAGTGACGATTGTGAGACCATGGGAATCGATGAAGTGGCAGATTCTGAATATGACAAAGTAGGTGATTTCTATCTCAACTGGCTGGATAGGAATGTTCCGGATAGGGATAGGCGTATCCAGCCCTCGGTAGAAATCATGCTGACTATGCTGGGCGATGTCCAGGGGATCAGTATATGTGACTTGGGATGCGGTGAAGGGTATCTGTCTCGTATCCTAGCGAGTCGAGGTGCTCTCGTTACAGGTGTTGACATTTCACAGATTCTGCTGCGGCATGCAAAGGAGCATTCTGATAACCGAAGCATCACGTATGTCCTGGACGATGCACAATCGCTAAATCAGGTGTCCGACGCCAGCATGGATGCCGTTATTTGCAACATGGCACTCATGGATATACCGGACCTAACGGCAACATTGTTCAATGTCCGTCGGATACTTCTCGACAATGGCAAGTTCATCTTCACAATTCTTCATCCCTGCCTTTTCCCTCCGTTCAATGCAGAGAATCCACAGGAGGAGTTCGACGAAGAGGGAAATTTCAAGGCATTGCGTGTTTCACGGTATGGCCTTGAAGGCAAATGGTACTCTGATGGAATCGGGATGTGTGGCACGCTTGGTAGCCACCACCGAATGCTTTCAACGTACTTCAATACCTTGATCAGAAGTGGATTCCAACTTGCCGAGATCTCTGAACCGCTTGATTCTGTAGCAGACTTGGTGGAGAGGCGTCGAGAAAGCATAGTGCCGACACTATTGATCGCCAAGGCAATCGCCCTGCCATCATAGGCGTTTGCGTGTCATGGGAATTCTAATGCCCCGCCCTGATCTCAAAACCACTTTCAATACCGTTGCCTCGCTCTATGA
>JAAXHD010000245.1 GCA_012271015.1 Candidatus Poribacteria bacterium
ACATTTATGGCAGATTTTCAAGCACTGTTCCAAGAAGTTGTTCCAGAAACGGACAGGGATTTCGATTGGTATGATTCAGAACACGATGAGGCGAAAAAATACACAGTAGATTGTCGCATCAATGGGATGCCTGAACCCCTTTTTGTATACGCCCTTTCTAATAATGATAGAATCCGAGATGCCACAATCAAGTTACAAAAGGTCATGCAGTGGAACATTCCATTTCGTCCTTTAGGGATTTTTCAAGATAGAGCAGTTGCGAATCGTCAAGTAGTTGCGCGTTTTGACGACGTGTGCCCTGTGCAATTCTCCAGCCTCGAAGCAAATCGTCAAGAAATTGTAGATTATCTGAGCGCGAACATCCAAAGAGGGCTTGGGCAATAGTAACGTTAACGTGAGTTTGATAAATATTTCGGGTAGACGTATTTCCTCTGAAAGTTCCCTGATAAGGGGGTTAGATGGATTCTTGTAGGTGTTTTTGCTTGGGTATTTCCCCCAGGTTGAACGCATCGATCTAAAAACCGCACACATCGGAAGGAACCAACAAGCGACGCATAGCAGCCTGAAAGGACCAAGTGCCGCGTGAAACCCAACACCTTCTTAGACCCATAGCCTGGTGTGTTGGGTTTCGCTATCTCTCTCCAACAGGGGGACTCTATATCGGCATTTTTCATCTAAAAGAGAGAACTTTGGGTCTTTCCCCGCTCAACCCAACCTACAGGGACACTTCAAGTTTTATTATTAAACTCACGTTAGATAAAAACACTATAAAGGATGTCTCCTGGATTTACTAACCAATCTATGATTTACTGGTGAAAGCCTATTCAGGGAAGAGTATCTTGCGTTTCTGAAACGTTTTAACGTTCCCTATAACCCGAAATATGTTTTTGATCCCGATGACGAGTTAGAGACCTGATACACCTGTCGCCCCGCTGGGGCGGTGTGGGGGATGTCGTCCGTTTCTATACACCTATCGCCCCACTGGGGCTTTGAGAAGGACTCGCCGTGGCATTATTTATATCTGAAATTAGAAGATGCAGTATAAGATGCAGTATAAGATGCAGCCAGAGCTTCTTAGAGGCTTAGCCGTGCGACCGAAAACCTCTTTGTAGGATGGAACTCTGATTCCTGATCCGTTCTTCTGTAGGAGCGAGCTGCGCTCGCGATTCTTGCTGGCTGCTAAAAACGGAAGCAGCGAGCGTACTGACAACCACTATCATGAACACCGTTGGTGACAGAGAAACAGGCACACAAGAACGTATCCTCACCTTCTTCCAAAAAGTGTTGGGGTATACCTACCTCGGCAACTGGCAAACGCGTCAGGGGAATAGCAACATTGAGAAAGGGCTGCTTACCGATTGGCTGAGAAGCAGAGGACATGACGACCCTATCATCACCAAAGCACTATATGAATTGGAAAAAGCCGCGGCACTCGGTGGCAACAGAAAACTCTATGAAGCGAACCGAGAGGTCTATGGACTCTTGCGCTACGGCGTGAACGTCCAGCCCAGCACCGGTGAGCATCGGATCACTGTCAAACTCATCGACTGGGAGCATCCGTTCAATAACGATTTCGGTGTCGCTGAAGAGGTAACCCTCAAAAGCGAGGACCGTAACAAACGCCCTGATTTAGTCCTATACATCAACGGCATCGCCATCGGTATCCTCGAACTCAAACGTTCCACTGTCTCCGTTTCCGAAGGCATCCGTCAGAACCTTACCAACCAACGCGAAGATTTTATTGAATGGTTTTTCACCACCGTGCAGCTGGTGATGGCAGGTAACGAAACCCAAGGACTACACTACGGGGTTATCAAAACGCCAGAGAAGCACTGGTTGCGTTGGAAAGAGACGGATGCTCATCCAGATGCTGGCGATAATTTCCTTCTCCGAGAACTCAGTCAGGTTTGTAACAAAACCCGCTTGCTTGACATCCTGCACAACTTCATCGTCTTCGATGCAAATATCAAAAAGATTTGCCGACACAATCAATTCTTCGGTGTGAAAGCCGCCCATGCGCGTATAAAACGCAGAGAAGGCGGTATCATCTGGCACACGCAAGGCAGTGGCAAAAGCCTCACGATGGTCTGGCTCGCGAAATCAATCCTCGAAACCATCCCTAACGCTCGCGTGCTCATCATCACCGA
>JAAXHD010000229.1:0-3656 GCA_012271015.1 Candidatus Poribacteria bacterium
CCGTATGCTTGCTCACAATGGTGAAATCAACACTTTGATGGGGAATCGAAATTGGATGCGGGCACGCGAAGCCGACCTACAATCACCCCTCTGGAATGAACATATCCAAAAACTCGTTCCGATTATCAACCCACATGGAAGCGATTCAATGAGCTTGGATAACGTATTAGAGTTGTTAACGCACTCTGGTCGCGATATTCTACATGCTATGATGTGTCTAATCCCCGAAGCCTATGAGCAGATTCCCGATATGTCGGACGAGTTGAAAGCCTGTTACGAGTATCTCTCATGTGTCAGCGAACCTTGGGATGGACCGGCGGCGGTTGCATTTACAGATGGCGTTATCGCCGGTGCAAGTTTGGATAGAAACGGTCTACGACCCGCACGCTATAAGGTCACCGAAGACGGTACGGTTGTCATGGGCTCCGAAGTTGGCATTATTGAACTTGATGATAGTCGGGTCGTGGAAAAGGGACGTTTGGGACCTGGGCAGATGATTGCTGTCGATACAGCACAAGGGAAATTACTGAAAGATTCCGAGATTAAGCATAATGTTGCCAAACGAAAGCCTTATGCCGAGTGGGTGCAAAAAGGCATCGTGAAACTCTCAACTGAAAAAAATGGGGCGTCTGTCATGACAGATGTTGTTCCTGAACAATTGGCGACATATCAGAAAGCTTTCGGCTATATGATTGAAGACGTGGAACGCTTTATTAAACCCATGGTAACGGAAGCGAAGGAAGCAGTCGGTTCAATGGGCGATGACACACCACCCTCTGTGATTTCTCGGCATCCGCGTTTACTCTATAGTTACTTCAAACAGCGTTTCGCGCAGGTTACGAATCCACCTATTGATTCGATCCGAGAACGTTTGGTGATGTCGCTGACAACACACCTTGGAAAACAACAGAGTTTGCTCACGGAAACTCCAGCACATGCGCGACTTATTCGGTTGCACTCTCCAATTTTGACGAACGCAGACTTACAAACATTGTGTGAGTTGAATATACCTGATTTTCAGATAACAACACTTTCTGTCTGCTTCCCAGTAGCTTCTGGTAAACGAGGCTTGGAAGGGGCTTTACAAACGCTATGTCAACGCGCTTCCGAGGCAATTGATGCCGGAATAACGCTCTTAATCTTAAGTGACAAAGAGGTTAGTCCCGACCTTGCTCCGATTCCGATGGCACTCGCTGTTGGTGCTGTTCACCATCATTTGATTCGGGAAGGAACGCGAATGCGAGCAAGTCTCATCGCTGAAACCGGGGATGCCAGAGAGGAACACCACTTTGCTGTTCTTCTCGGTTACGGCGCGACTGCAATCAACCCTTACCTTGCTCTGTCAACAATCGTTCAGCTTGCTGAGGACGGTGAATTCGCAGAACTCTCTGCACCCAAAGCCATTGAAACCTATAAAGCGACCGTCGAAAAAGGTATTTTAAAAATTATGGCAAAAATGGGAATTTCGACGGTATCAAGTTATCACGGTGCCCAGATTTTTGAAGCACTTGGTATCAATTCAACAGTTATTGATAAATGCTTTACAGGCACGACTTCACGCTTAAGTGGCATTGGCTTTGCTGAAATCGCAGCAGAGGCGCTCCATTTCCACACAAAAGCGTTCTCTGGAAGTGAGGGCGACGCGTCCTTAGAGGAAGCGGGCTATTTCCGATTCCGCAGAAACGGCGAATTCCATGCCTTTAATCCGACGGTGTTTAAATCGCTTCACCGGTTTGTGAAGGGTGGTAAGCCGGAAGACTACGAAAAATATGCTGCCGCTGTTGAGGATGGAGAACCTTCCAGTTTACGAGATCTGCTTGCCTTCAAGCCCAGTACCCCTATTCCGATTGAAGAGGTGGAGCCGGCGGAAGATATTGTTCGACGTTTTACAACGGGTAGTATGTCTTTCGGCGCGCTAAGTCGCGAGACGCATGAAACTTTGGCAATCGCGATGAACCGCCTCGGTGCAAAATCGGGGAGTGGGGAAGGCGGTGAAAGCAGCACGCGCTTCAAGCGGCAACCCAATGGCGATCTTGCTTCCAGTGCCATCAAACAGGTGGCGTCCGGACGTTTCGGTGTGACACCAACGTACCTCATATCGGCGAAGGAGCTGGAAATTAAAATGGCGCAAGGTTCAAAGCCAGGAGAAGGTGGTCAAATTCCAGGACATAAGGTGACAGCCGAAATTGCTTCTCTTCGACATTCTGTGCCAGGAGTGCCACTGATCTCGCCACCCCCACATCATGACATCTACTCCATCGAGGATTTAGCGCAGCTCATCTACGATCTGAAACAAGCGAACCCGCAGGCAAAAGTAGCTGTAAAACTGGTATCCGAATTTCTCGTTGGAACGATTGCGTCAGGAGTCGCAAAAGGCTATGCTGATGTAATACAAATAAGTGGACATGAAGGAGGCACCGGAGCATCCCCGCTCAGTTCCATTAAGAATGCAGGGACCCCTTGGGAGCTCGGACTTGCTGAGACACAGCGTGCACTCGTGACTAATGAATTGCGGGATCGTGTCGTTTTACGGGCTGATGGTGGCATGCGTTCCGGACGCGACATTGTCATTGCCGCAATGTTGGGAGCAGAAGAATATGGGTTTGGAACGATAGCGATGGTCGCGACAGGATGCGTGATGGCACGCCAATGCCACTTAAATACGTGTCCAGTCGGTGTAGCTACCCAAGATCCAGCACTCCGTGCGAAATATCCGGGCACCCCCGAAATGGTTGTCAATTTCATGCTCGGTGTGGCGAATGAAGTACGAGTTATTCTTGCCAACCTCGGGCACAGGAGTCTCAACGACATTATCGGACGCCCAGAATTACTTCAACCAGTCGATTTGGCAGATTACCCGAAAACGGGGACGCTGGATTTGAGCGAAATCCTGATGCCTGCCGATCCAACAGGAACACAACCGCGTTACCACCTACAAAAGCGAAACAATCGAGATGACATTTCTCTTGACGACCAGATTCTGGTGGATGCTAAGGAAGCAATCTCACAGAAAACATCTATACAACTCTCTTATCCTATCCGAAATACGCACCGGACAGTAGGTGCGAGATTATCCGGTGAAATTGCGATGCGCTATGGCGATGCTGGCTTGCCTGACAGAACGATCCAGTGCAACTTTAGAGGCAGTGCCGGACAGAGTTTCGGTGCGTTCTGTATCAGCGGTGTGCAATTCGTGTTGACAGGTGAAGCCAATGACTATGTAGGCAAAGGTATGGCAGGTGGAGAAATTGTTATTAAGCCCGCACCAACTGCTCAATTCCCAACTTATGAAAATACAATTATCGGAAATACGGTGTTGTACGGTGCCACTGGTGGTTCGCTTTACGCAGCAGGCAGAGCCGGCGAACGGTTTTGCGTCCGAAATAGCGGTGCAACTGCTATCATTGAAGGTGTAGGGGACCACGGCTGTGAGTATATGACGGCGGGAACAGTTGTAATTCTCGGTGAAACAGGTAGGAACTTTGGGGCTGGAATGACCGGAGGCACTGCCTACGTCCTCGACGAAAAACAGCAATTGCAGAAGAAGCACAACTCCGATTGGGTGAAGTTGGAAAGGGTAACCGGTGAGACAGATATTAAAAATTTGATGGCACTTATACAAAACCACGTGGCATATACCGGTAGTGAATATGCTG
>JAAXHD010000229.1:3761-7208 GCA_012271015.1 Candidatus Poribacteria bacterium
CATTACAGTCTTCAGTCTTCTTCCGAGACCGCGAAAGCGATTTCAAGCCCCTCCGTTTTACTGGAGCGCTGTTTCGCTCGTTCCACTACATCAATGACATCACCGTGTTTAGCACGCTTATCCGCCTTGATAATGAGAGTGCTGATCTGGTTTTCATGTGCTGCAATAAAAAGCTCCATATCTTCCAGTGTCAACATCTCCTGGTCATCAATCGAAATCCGTCCGTCAGTGCTAATGAAGAGATTGTACTTCTTCCGTGTGAACTCGTGCTTCGTTGCGGAATCGGGTAAGGTGACAGTGAAAGGCGGAGGAACCCGCATGACAGCAGACACCATGAAGAAGATAAGCAACAAGAAAACACAATCGATCATTGGTGCCATCGGAATGTCATCATCGTCGCCTGTTTTCTTCCGTCGAGACATGTTCAAAGCCATCTGAATTCTCCTTCTATAGAGAGTGGAGTGCTATTATCGTCGCGCGAGATAAGTCAATCTCTTGCGACAATAGCGAACCCGATTTTGTCTATACCTGCCTGTTTCGCGATATCCATCACTTGTACGATCTGCTCATGTAGCACATCTCGTTCGGATTGGATAATAAGCATGCTTGTTGCTTCCTCAGGTGCATTGATAAATCGGTTGAACATTTCATCAATCTGGACCACTTGATCGTTCAGCACCATGGTGCCTCTGTCATCACCGGGTTCCGGGTTTGCGATTCGGACCGTCAGCCCTTTGGGTTTATCGGGTGACGGTTTCCCCGGTGGGGGCAGCTGCACTCGGAGGCCTGGAATCGGCGAAAAGGTCGTCGACACCATGAAAAAAATCAGAAGCAAGAACACGCAATCAATCATAGGTGCCATACTGAGCGTTGGTGGTTTGCGTTCCCGGATCTTGGTCGCAAGTAGACTCAATTTGGCTTCACCAGCTTGTGCTTGCATTTCAAAGTCTCCTTTCTTGTAATGAGACCAGGGCTAAGGCATAAGGACCTTGCACCCTACAAAGCCTATTAGGAGGAGAAGGCGAGTGAACACCCGCCCATTCCATTCCACGATTAGGCATCACTGCCTTCACTAACAATCAGCTGGTTCACAATCTCGGTAGAAACCTGGGAGATTTCAACCATGTGCCTGTTGACCCAACTATCAAAGAGTTGGAAGAAAATCAAGCAGGGAATAGCAACTGTCAAGCCAGCAGCCGTTGTGAGAAGTGCCTGTGAGATACCACCGGCGAGCTGCTGCGGGTCACCAGTACCTTCAAGTGCAATTGTCGTAAATGCACTAATCATACCTGTAACTGTTCCGAGCAAGCCAAACAACGGAGACACGACTGCAACAGTACCAAGAACAGGTAGATTCCTTTCGAGTTCAGGGATTTCAAGGAGACTTGCTTCCTCAATAGCTTCCTGAATTTCCTCTTTGGTAATATCGCGTTCCTCAATTTGGGCTTGGCTGTATCGCAGCAATCCCGCTTTAAGAACGTTAGCGAGTGGTCCACCGGCTTCTTCACAAGTCGAGACGGCTTCCATGATGTTCTCTTTCCGCAGTGAATCAGCAATACTGGCGATAAACTGTTCAGTTCCAATCCGCGAGCGGCTCCGAACGAAGGTGAAAAGTCTTTCAATAATGAAAGTCAACGCTGTAATAGAACAGAGCGCGAGGGGCCAGAAGACGAATCCAAACTTCTGGAAGAAGGTAACAATATTGTCTTTTTTCGTCATCTTGAGTGGGACAAAGTGGTCGCCACCATTAACAACTGTAACGGGTTTACCAAGCCTATCACCGTATCCTTCCCTATAGATACTGATGAGGTAGCGACCCGCGGGAACACCGGAGCGTTCATAATCACCGTTCGCATCCGTTGATGCTGTAAATTCTTCACCACTTTGGGCAACAATTTTAACTTCAACGCCTTCAATTGGGCTTTGTGCTGTGGTTGTATCGACGATCTGACCCCGGACGGTTCCGCCACTATCTTGTGCAAAAACAACACCGGCAGACATACCGACGCAAGCAACCAGCATTAACACCAAACTTAAACGAGTCATTCGTTCTGATCCTCCTTAGGATAACTTGCCGAATACGCTGGCAAGTTTTTACAAGTCATCTCATAAAATATTGTCGGCACCTTGCCCGACAACTCAATTTTACTAACACTTGAGTATTTCAAAAACCAAATAAGTTTTTAGGTTGGGTAAGAGCAGTGAGGAAACCGCGCCCACCGTTTACAATACCATTCTCGTTAATAACACCTGAGCGTTTAAGAAGTTACGCGTTATATTCAAACCCTACGGAAAATGGAAGCACAGATGATATAGCGAGACGCGAAATCGCTGGACACGATCCTTCGTGTCCAGCGATCCAAACATTATTTAGAAACCCATCATCGCTCGCACAAACGTCGTGTTACTCGTCGTGTGATCAAGCAGGATGGTGGTTCGCCTGTAACCGGCGAGGATAACAATGTTAAACCCAAGCCATTCACCACGGTTGATTGCTTGGACTTCAAATATCCGTGTTCGTAGGTCGGGTCGGAAAAGGACTGGGACATCCTCATCCTCCGGGAAATTCGTCAAATATTGTTTGAAGTTATTATCCCGGTTGGTGAATTTCCTGTACTGGAAACCACCAAGAATGTTCATTCTTTGCGTGAACTGATAATCAAGCCGCACGCCGAGAACATCTTCACGACTTCTACGGTTGAAGCGCAAGTATTCAATGGGTTCGTCATCAGTCGGAACAAACAGACGTGGGTTAAGAGCGTCCCCAATTTCCTCTGCGCCGCGGTCGAAAGCGCGGTCCCAAATGTACTTCACCATCGGTGTAAGCGTTAAATCTTCACCGATTCTGTCGACGAAGGGGAGATCACCCAGTGGAATCTCGTATCTGGCTTTGAGAATCGTCTGCTGATTGCGAATATCTCGTTCCGGATAACGACGCTTCTTCCAGTTTTCAGCATCATAGATTAAGCCCGGATCCTCAGGGTTCAAAGCGTTAATCCCGTGATCTGGATAGAATGGGAATTCCCGTTTGTCACCGGCGGCTCGGACCTGCTCAACCGGTACCATGAAGTCAACGCGCTGATCGGCATTGAGGGGATCGCCTTCTTCTCCTGATCCCTCAACATCCAAGAAAATCGCGCCTTGCTCATCCTGCTCAAACTGTTTTTGGAGCACAACGAGGAATTTCGCTTCAAGGGTGAGGTTAGGAACAGCAGTGTAGAGGAACTGCAGCGTTGTCGTATTCACACGAGCATTGTAGAAATCAAGTTCGTCGGAAATTTGGACAGGCTCCAATTCACCAACACGTAGTGTAATGGTGTAATCTGGAATATCGTCTCGTACGCGGACGAATCGGTTTTGGAAAAGGACGGTTCCAAAATCAGGGATGTCACGTTGATAGGTAACATGTAGATATTTGGAATCATTTTTCCGGCGGCTTGAAACTTC
>JAAXHD010000176.1 GCA_012271015.1 Candidatus Poribacteria bacterium
AAGTAGAAGGTTATGAGCGGTTCATTTGTGTCATTGATGAGGCTATGCCCCGGATTTGACGAAGCCACAGAAACAGCATCGCCCGGCATCTGTCGATAAACATTCTTGCTAACAACGTGAATGCCGTTGCCTTCAAGCATATACCAGACCTCGTCCATATCCGGACCGTGACCATGTGTATCAGGTGTTTGCATCGCTTCAATCCGCACCACGAGTACTGAATGCAGCGTCACCAAGCCATCTTCTGGGCTGAAAATCGGATGTACCAGATGCGTCCAATGCCCTTGTCCTAACGGTCGTTCGCGGTAGTTCCGTATGAGGGCATCCTTCCGGGGTGCCTCTACGCTGTCAGGGAGCACCTCTTCCAACATCAGGAATTCCAACGGTGCCCCATCAGGGTTTTCCAAGACGTGATTGAGTCCGGGCGGCACGAGGATTGCGTCGCCTTCCCCAACCTGCTGTTTCAAGTTTCCCGCCTCGAATATACCAGAACCCTCAACGATGTAAAAAATGAGCTGCCGATCGTCGAGTGCTGTGGGCACTGAAGCGATCTTCGGTTCAAGGTAACATCGGGAGAAACTGTCAACGTACCTTAGAATTGCCCCCTCTTCATCTGCGGAGTTCTCTGTCCTTTTGCTAAATATCTCGCGTTTAATGATGTTACCGTGCGTTAGACTTGAAGGACTCTGTAACCAATGTCGCATATACATTGTAAGTGCCTCCGATGTATATCAATTGGGTAACCAATGCTCGTCAAATCTTGTTCACATTATCTTATCAAAAGTTGTGCCAATTGGCAAGGGAAAAGTTTCAAGGGTAATTAGCAGTCAGTCGTCAGCAAAGAGGCTGCCTGTGGCGGATCGGAATTATGGGAAACCCGAATGGCTCTGTTCATTATATCTGCATCACTATGGTATTTGTTAGGTAAGGCGAATCAAATTCTGTCATGCAGTCTGTGTTGCATCCTGGAACCGGAAAAAGGCGTACCGATAGCGGTTTGTTTAACTGTATAGAGAGCGTGGCGACATCCTGCAGAATAGAAGTTATTTGAGATGTCGAAGCATCACCGGGGATGGGAATTGTGTCCAATCCTGTCCCACAGACGGTGGAATAGAGGAGGAGGCTATCGAGGTTAAAGTGGCCCGCTTCGCTGCGTTTTCCGAGTCCTACATCTTCAAGGACAGGGAGCATCAAACCTGAATATCCGCAGAGAGGGAGTGAGAGGGATCGAAGCGTCTGTGTCAAACCCGCAGCGACTGTGAGTGTCCCGCGCTCACCAAAAAGACCAGGCAGTTGGTGTTCCATCGCATGAGCGATGCTCTCATCACCCATGGGTGCTGGTGATACATCTATGCCAACAAACTTTATCCCCCATTCCTGCGCAAGGGTTTCTGCGAGCGCGGCAATCTTCCGTCCTTCAGCTTCCATAATAGCCTTCAGATTTTGCAACGCAATTTCCAAATTAGGGGCATCTGTGAAAGCCTGTTGCACAAGATCCGCCGCCTGCCATCCAATACCAAAGTTAGTTCTGGTGTCCTGCCAAAATGCGGCTGGGAAAAAGGGCGTATTTGGTGGACAGTTCATCAACGCGGCAAATCGAAGGTTCCCGTAGCCAGCATCGGTTCGGTGTGCAATCTGCTGAATGACCTCAGCAGTGCTTTCCGCTATCTCCGATGCTACGCCTCCAGCTGGCTCCGTAAGGGTGACGGTAGCGAAGATTATCTCACTCTGGATAATTACATCGGCAATACGATCTATATGGGCTTGGGTGTGCCGTTTTCTGGGTAGGATCGTCCCTAAGTTAAGAAACTCGATTCCTAATGCCTGGGCATCGGCTTCCAACCTTAAGATTGTATCTACATCCCGATTCTCATCCCAAATTTGACAACTTACGCGTGTTGTCTGGACCTCGTAACCGTTCGCCTCAAAATGGGTTTGACAGGCGGCGTTAAATTTTGCTGCCCGTTGAAGTTGGTATGGCGAAAAAGGGAGTGGAATGCCTGTAGTAATCGTTCGGATTTTCATATCGCTCGTGTTGTAACCTATCAAGCAAGATCTTCGCCATAGAGTCCAATATGCCGATAACGCTCATATCTTTGTTGGATCAGTTGTTGCGGTGTCATCTGCATCAACTCGGTGAGGTGCTTACGGACTGCACGTTTGACGTTGCGCGCGGCGGCTTCAGCATTTCTGTGTGCACCGCCCAGGGGTTCACGAATAACCTGGTCAATGATCTCTAACTTAAGGAGATCTGGAGCGGTGGGTTTATAGCCTTCGGTCGCTTCAGGGGCGTGTTCGCCTTTATCCTTCCACACGATGCCACTGCAGGCTTCAGGTGGTGCAACACAGTAGACGGCGTATTCCATCATCAAGACGCGATTCCCGACAGCGATTGCCAGAGCACCGCCGCTGCCACCTTCACCAATAATGACAACGAGAATCGGAACACGCATTGTCATCATCTCAGCGAGGTTTTCAGCGATTGCCATTGCTTGTCCATACTCTTCGGAACGAAGATCAAAGTGTGCCCCTGGCGTATCGATAAAACAGATTAAGGGGCGATTGAATTTGTCTGCTAACCGCATCAATCGTTTTGCCTTGCGGTAGCCTTCTGGATGCGTGTAACCGAAATTCATCTCCTGTCGCTCTTCAAGATTCGTGCCTTTCTGCTGTGCCAGATAAACAAGGGGTTGTCCATCGAACCACGCGAAACCACCAACGAGTGCGCGGTCGTCACCGTATAGTTTATCGCTGTGGAGCTCAACGTGTTCTTCGAAAAGTGCGTCAATATAGAAGGGGGCTTGCGGACGTTGCGCATGTCGCGCTAACCGTACTTTATCCCAGCGACTTAAATTTTGGAACATCCGTTTTGTGAGGGTATCCACATTCTGCTTTAGTGCTGTAACCCCTTCCGTGATGTCTAACTCAGGATGCGTTTCGGAGAAAGCATTCAGTTGGGAGAGATGGTGTTCCAATTCAATGAATGGCTTTTCGAATTCCAGTTCTGTTGTGTTCATTATGTATTGGCTTTCGGCTTTCGGCTTTCGGCAATTGGTTAAGAGATGTTTGACTGAATCAAAACCCCTTAACCGACTGCCGACAACCGATAACCAGTTTTCCGACTGTTCTCACTGCGAAGCAGACTGACAGCCGATTGCTATTGAGATTGACGGATCTCCCTACTCAATCCAACCCAGACGCAGGCTCCCATACCTAACAGCACAATGGCGAAGGGGAAACCCGTCGCGAGGGAGGCAGCCTGTAAGGACTTTAGCCCCCCACCAAGTAGTAGTGCGATAGCGACTAAGCCTTCCGCAGTACACCAGAACACACGTTGTGGGACAGGTGCGTCGACCTTACCGCCTGCCGCGATGATGTCAATAATCAAAGAACCGGAGTCGGATGAGGTAACGAAGAAGATGATCGTTAGGGTCATACCGATACAGGAGAGCAGCAGTGTCCACGGAAGTCCTTCAAACATTTCGAAGAGTGCAAGTTCGTAATTATAGGTCTCAACTTTTTCGGTTACGCCAGTGTAACCTTCAGTGAGGAACTGGTGGATAGCAGTGCCACCAAAAGCACTAAACCAGATTAAGCATAACAGTGTCGGTAGCAGAAGGACGAAGATGACAAACTCGCGAACCGTGCGTCCCTTTGAAATTCGGGCAATAAATGTACCGATGAAGGGTGCCCAAGCGATCCACCATGCCCAGTAGAACGTCGTCCAATCGTGAAAGAAGGCGGTGTCTTCGCGCCCGATCCAATTACTGAGTGGCACAATCTTCATGATATAGGTGCCAATCCCAGTGAAGAAACTGCGGAAAATGTAGAGTGTCGGACCGAGGAGAATAATAGCGAGCAGTAACAAAAAGGCGAGAATTATATTAAACTGACTGAGCCGTTTAATACCGACATTAATCCCCGTTATCACCGAGATCAACGCAATGGCTGTAATCCCTACAATCAGCAGGACCATCGTGAGGCTGTTCGCTGGTATGCCAAACAGATGGTTGAGACCAGAGGTTACCTGTTGTACACCTAAACCGAGAGAGGTTGCGAGTCCGAAGATACCTGCGAATATGGCGAAGGTATCAATAATGTGTCCGGGCCAGCCCCAGATCCGGTCCCCAAATACGGGGTAAAAGGCTGATCGGATGAGGAGCGGCAACCCACGATTGTAAGCGAAAAACGCGAGGGCGAGTCCAACGACACCGTAAATCGCCCATCCTTGTAAACCCCAATGGAAGACTGTCGTCGCTATACCCAAGGAAGCCGCCGTTTGAACCTTGGCATCTGAAATATCGGGAACGTTTCCAGCGGTGTAGACCGTTTCTGGGTCGTAAATCGTTTCTGTCCCGAGCGGCGAGTAGCTACCCCCCTGAAAGTAGGTAATCGGCTCCGACACGCCAAAGAAGAGAAGCCCAATACCCACGCCTGCCGCGAAAAGCATGGCAAGCCAAGTTAAGTAAGAGTATTCAGGTTCCGCATCTACGCCACCCAAGCGGACCTTACCGAGCGGAGAAAATGCGACAAATAAACAAAAAAGAAAGACAAGGTTTGTCGTGCCCATGAACAGCCAGTCGAGATTCGTAGTGAGCCAGACGCGGATGTCTCCAAAAAGTTTCGTTGCTCCTTCTTGGAAAATGAGAGAACCTAAGATAAAAACGACAATTGCGATACTGGAAATAATGAATACAGGTGTGAGGTAAATCTCTAAACCGAATAACTTCCTGTACTCCCTTTCCTGCATATACTGTGGTTGTTTTCCTTCTTCGTGCATTTTTAAAAATCTTCTTTTAGAGTTGAGTTAGCGGTTTTTAACCGCGCACGGAGCGAGGCGCGCTTACAAAGCACGCCTACGGTGGAAGGTTACGTAACCGATTAAAAATAATAACCGAAGTTCAAGTTAAGCCGCCAATGCCATCTGTTATTTCCATTGGCACCCACGTGATTCACCCCAGTAAGGATATTCCCGTATTTATCCCCTGTGTTACCAACGAAAAAATTGCCGTCGGAAAGTGCTACATCACTATAGACATAGAGTGCCCCCAAGATTGTCCAACTCGCACCGAGTGTGATGAGGGTACTGGGATTGTAGTCATCTACGGTTTTGAGGATAGTGCTCCACTCTGCGTAAGGTGTAACGCTGTCAATCCATGAGATACTTGAGGTATCTATACCGCCATAACGCAAGGACAGCGCAGGAATTAATCCTTTAGACGCGACGGGCCATGCGAAATCGTAAGCCGCCATCGGAATCAAGTCTCCAGTGCCCCACGGGGTTTTATCCGTGATATTATGTGCGTAATAGGAGAATTGTGAAAAGAGTGTGAAGTCTGCGAAAGTGTTCTTCGCGTGTGTGGAAACGGCATAGTGGTTTCCACCATCATCATTCCCGACATTTGTCCCCTTCAGCAATCCGTATTGAAGAGATACACCGATATCCGCGATGTTTTCAAGGGCATAGATGGCACGGAGATTTAATTGATGCTGCTCATCAAATCCGTTTTCACCCGCACCCCACTCGACGTTTCCCTTCGCGTCGGCTTTTTCTTCCCATCTGACAACGTCGTAACCGTATCGCGGACTCGCCAGACTGCCATATTTTACCGGTTGAGGTTCGCTCATAAGGAAGTAGCCCACGTCAAGCGTCAACTTATCAAAGGTATCATTCCATGTGATCCCTAAATCCGGATCGTCGGCGAGTCCAATATAAAAGTGTTGATCGAAAAACCAACTCGTAGAGACGCCGTAGGCGGTCGGGCCAAAGGGTACCCGCATAATACCCGCTTTGACTGTGCTGGAATCACTAAGCTTATACCCTAACCATGCGGTGTGTATCATGCTGTAGCCATCATACCACCGGTATTCAAGCCGGCTGATGATGTTATTATAATCGAGATCGGCATTGAGGCGGAAAATTTCAAGATCGACATCACCGATTTTTTCGCCTCTGGGATGTGGGTTCTCCGCATCACCATAAGCACCGTAGGCGTAATTTACACGCATCGCCCCACCGATCTTAATAGGGCTTTTCTTGGGTGCTGGTGCCTCAACGGCTTCTTCCGTATCTTCGGTTGTATCAGCCATCGCGAACGGCGCAACAATTAGCAAAAATGCGATACCGAAGCCGAAGATGTGTGGATATTCTCGATTTTTTATAAAAAAAACTTTATGAAATTTCCATATTTGTGCACGAGTTTTTCCTCCTGAGTTAGATAATACTGTCCAATTGTGATAAAATTAGGACTTACGCATTCCTTCTTAAAGTCCCCCTGAATTGTGATTTTACGCATTTTGCGTAAGTCCTGAAAATGTAAAAACTCGCCCACAATCGATTTGTAGGCGAGTTAGAACACATTTATTGCATCTGCCCCATTCCCTGTAACATTGCGAAAGTCTGGATAAGTTGCCTGAAATCACCGAGAGTGAGTAGGAGCGTCGCGCTGATTCCAGTGTCCTGAACTTTCGCAGAGAAACCGATGCTATAGTTCTCGGGCAAATTCATAAACATTCCTGACATCATTTGCAATGCGGCTGCACCATTCGGATCCGCAGCCTGCGCTATAATCGGTAGAAGGGTTTTAACCATAGTCATCGGAGAAATGGCAAAAAATAGGTTATTCTCCAAACCTAAGGTCGTGGCCAATTTTTCATAGCTTGGTTCTTCAGAGAAATCAAGCGCGGTACCGACTCCCGCCCTGTTATCCAAAACCATTTTCATCAATTCCTCACTACCTGTCGTCATGATCAGGTAACCGTCGGTAAAAGCATAGTACCAGTGCAATTCGCTGGGCACCAATCCAGCAGCTTGAGGTGGCAATTCTCCGAAAGCCGCACTAAAATTAGGAAAAACGTAACTCTTGATTTCAACACCGTTGTGCATTGTGGATTCACCATGATGCGCGTCTCGGTACATTTCAAGATTGGGAACAGCATCCCCCATCATGTTTTGAACGACTTTCATCGAATCTTGGAGTTGTTTAATCAACGCCTCTTCTATATAGGTCCTCGCCTTTTGTTCATCTTTCAGTCCATAGATAACCAAGTAATCTGGAAGGACGCTATCCTTAAAATTGAGAGAGAAAGACCATTCTTCGGCAAGAGCTTCATAAAAGTCTTCCATTCGTTTGGTAAGGGAGGCGAGTAGTTCAGTCTGCTCTGGATTGGCGTTTTGTGAAAGCAACTTCAGCCAAAACAGGTTCATCTCAATCATCAATTCGGGTTTACCCTGAAACGCACCATTCATAGACACCGGACTTGGGAGTTCGCTAAGGAGGGTCAACTCGTTGGTAACCATCCCTTTTAACGCGTTCTGAATTTCGCTATCGCTCTTGAACCTCAGAAGTGGAGAGAACTTCACATCGGTTCCTTCCATTCCAAGTGTCGCACTCAGAGATTTTAACTGCCCAAGCATGTCTATCACGCCAACGAATATACTTTCAAAGAAGGGTGCTGCCGCCATGGCTCCGGGATCGCTTTCAAGGCTGTCCTTCATCGCTGCCGATTCACCCTTAAGTGCGGCACTCACGATAGGCACGACTGATTCAAGATCAAAGTGTACTGCGAGCTGCGCGGTGTCCTCTGAAATATCGGCGAGGAACGCGTTGTAATCCGGGTTGGTTGTGACAGCCGGTTTTGCTTTGTTATAGGTGTCGATAACGCTTTCACAGACTTCAGGGGTCCGAGAAAAAACGAGAATGTTATCTATGATAGCGAAACTACCGCCCCCGCCAGCGGCGTTCCAATAGGTTACGCCATTATACTCGATGGGTGCGGTGCCCTCGCTTTCAGCATCAATCACCTGTTTCATAGCTGCGGGGTCTGTGAGATGCACGGTTGCGGAAAGATCGTGTGGGTTCAAGGCGGGCATGAAGATTGCGAAATCTTGGTCCATATCCAGTCCGATTTCCTCCAATTCAGCAAGATTCTCAAAGCCAGCCCCAAAGGTATTCGCCAAGATTTTGGCGATGACTTCCGGGTTTTCAGCGGTCGGCATCAAATCTATCGCCAACATGTTAACCCGATTGTTTAGCGCATTCAGACTGGGACAATAAATAATCCCCGCTGTGTGTTCCGGTATCAGATGTA
Source organism: Candidatus Poribacteria bacterium (assembly GCA_012271015.1). Taxonomy (GTDB): domain Bacteria; phylum Poribacteria; class WGA-4E; order WGA-4E; family WGA-3G; genus WGA-3G. Next base: position 8,092 of record JAAXHD010000176.1, read on the forward strand.
GCACACTGCCGTCCGGGATTTCCACCATTGGCATTGCTTCTTCGGGTTCAGCTTCAGAATGTGTTTCCTCTTCAGGGACTTCTGATTCTTCGTGTGCTTCCTCCGACGACTCGTCGTGTTCATCAAGATCGTGCTCTTCGGCGTGTTTTTCTTCTGATTCTTGTTGTACTGTAGGTGCTTCAGCTGTGGTTGAAACTGGAGGAATTTCTTTCGCGCTGCAACCAACGAATATGAACATTGCCAATAATGCTGAGGCGATAAGGGGTAAAGACCAGCATCTCTTCATTATCAATTTCTCCTGAGGTATGGGATCACTTATTAGCGTATCCTCACCAGATTTATAATATTTAATTTTGGGTTTTTGATATTTTTTCTTGGAGTTCATCAATCTCTGCCTTAGAAGACAATACACCGATTTCGACCTCGTAATGTCTGCGGCCACCGGGTTCAATATATTGTAGAGCACCACGTTCACGTTCCTTTGACCTGCCTTCTACCCCGCAATTCGATGGTTCTAAACCGAAGACGTAACTTCCCTCACCACACATTTTCCACTGAACAAAGTGCGGAAACTGGGTCTTGTGGTAGCGGACCGATACGCCGATACCTTGCCCACCGTTAAAATTGCGGTTCACAAGTGCGACGTGGATGTGGTTATCAATATCTGGCTCCATTTCGTGATAGAAAACCTGCTCTTGGAAATCGACGGTTGGTGGTTCACAGAGATTATAATTGTTCAGGTTTGCAGCAGCCTGTTCGTCACGCGGAGTGACTTGGGAGGAGGGGGCAATCAATTCGCTGTCTTGCGTAAGGATTGGAAATCCGACATTAATATGGAAGAGGTACATGTGGGGCGAATCTTGGTATCCCAAGTTTTCAACAATATCCTCGATATGCAACGTACGCGAGCCTAACTCGGTCCAAATTCTGCGAGTGCGAATAAGATTTTCACCCAAAGCGGCGGCTTCTTTCACTTTGCCCTGTGCCCATAGCATATAACGTTGTCCTTCCCACCGGCTGTCGACCCAGACGTTCTTAGCGGGGATATACGAGACTCGACCGTGAAGCCCCAATGCCTCATCGTCGTCTTCGCTCGGCACACCGACTTGTCGCATACCGCAGGTTGTCAGTAAGCCGCCATAAAAACCCCGTAGCCAGCCGAGTCCATCAGGTTCATAATGCGCGGGACTGACATCGCCCGTACTCGAGCGCCAGCAGAGAGGGATGCCCTGATATTCCGCATACGACACATCTAAACCGCGACTCGGAAGTACTGTAAAATTAAGACCACTACCGGTTCGGAAGTCGATAGCGTCAACGCCCTTTTCGTTGCCGTCCGTTAGTTGGTACGTTTTGGCATGGGCGATTTGCGATACATCTCCGACATGGCGAAGCAGTTGCATTCTGTCATAGGTTGCTCCATATAAGTTTATCAAATGGGGTTCCCCTTTTTGGTGCAGCTTGATAATTTCTATTCAAGAGCGTTGCCTTCAGGCACATGTTAAGAAGGTACGTCACACTTTCTGTATTCCGTTGCTGAGAGAAAATTATAGCATATATGGGGAAAAAAAGCAAGTTTTTTGTTTCAGTATCGGTAGAAACAATCACGTGATGTTCATCTTCTTTCAATAGCATTTCAGTTGCTACGATTTGAGTCTTGTGGTATTCTTAATACTGTTGAAAACGAGGTGTACTAACTGGAAAATTCTGCTGTGACGAATGCCTTCACGTAGGATATTTGAGTGCCCGTGATATGGATCAAAAGAAGAGAAGAAGGTATGAAAGAAATTAAAGATGAACAGGTTACCAGTATATCTAAAGCGAAAACTTTAGAAGATATAGCTGATTTCTGGGATACACATAGCTTGGCTGACCATTGGGATGAAACTCACGAAGTTGCTTTTGAGGTGCGGATGCAGCGAAAGTGCAGTGTAACGCTTACGCCAGAGATCTATGAAAAGATTGAAAGTCGAGCGCGGGAGCAGGGAGTCTTACCGGAGATCTTAGTCAATCTGTGGCTAGCTGAACGCCTCCAAGCAAATGAGTAGAGAAGAAAAGATGGAAGCGCGCAATCTACGCACCGATTATGAATGCGCGATGTCTATAACCGTTGACAAGGTTTACTGGTTTCTCGATCTCTTTGATGAGCTCGGCATCACAGCTTGGATTGACGGGGGTTGGGGTGTTGATGCACTATTGGGCGAATGCACTCGGAAGCACCAAGATCTGGACATCATGATTTCATGGGAAGATTCAGCAATACTCACCGAGGCACTCTTCGCTCGAGGCTTTGTTGATATTCATACCGATGATCGTAAGGATCGAAACTTCGTGATGGGACACCGATTGCACGGACAGATTGACTTCCATGTCATCGAACTGACCGAGGATGGAGGCGCGATCTACGGTCCCGGTGAAATCGACTGGGTTATCACCGAATCGGAGTTGAACGCTGTCGGTTATATTGGAGGGCGACAGGTTCGATGTTTATCGGTGGATTACCAAGTGCGATCCCACGCTGGTTACACGTTGCAAGACACGGACTTTGCTGACCTTCGCGCATTGCACGAGAGGTACGGCGTTAAATTGCTCCCTGCACAGATTAAGGCGGAAGATTCGACTTTTTCTAATGCTTCCAGAAAAGAGTGACAACACCGGCGATCATCAAAGCGATGGACCACAACAGATCCAAATTAAACCACGCTTTTCGGAGCAGCGCAAGCCCTATTACCTCGTAAACGATAATTGCTACAATCCCCATTATGACGAAGAAACTGAGAGTATGCACGCCAACTGCCGACAATAACATCGTGGCGTTATGTACCATGCTTGCAGGGGCGTGGTGCATATGTGCTGATGCCTCGGCAGCGGGTGTACGTAACAGTAGCGGTGCCAGCATCAAACCCGCCCCGTGTGCGGATGCCATTAGGAATGACCAAATCGTTAAGTCTTTGAAGTTAACACGCATCCCGACCCACTTCGGATGCCGCGCTCGGAAAAACTTGTAAACGCCGAAACCGAACAACACAGTTGCACAAGCGATACGAAGGACTTCCTCTGGAAGTTGTTGCTGTGCCAAGGCGATGACGAAAACCACGACTGCGATGGATATAGCGTGTCCGAGTGCCATTGGAAAAAGGGCACCAATGACTGCGCTTCTCCGTTTTTCCTGCATACCCAACGCGACTGCAAAAAGCCATCCCATCCCCGGATTAATACCGTGAAATACACCGAGAAAGGTGTAACTTAACCATGAAACAGTATCCATAAAAAAATATCTTTCCACTCATAATATGAGGGTGCTGCAAGAGATCTTGCGCACCCTCTTTTAGACGCGTCTTTAATGGCAGCATGCTTTAAAACTCAAAAATGCCATTAATTCTTAGGAATAACAAAAAGTATCAGAGGAGCTATCGCCACCTTGCAAGCGAATCTGATGGGCGCGACTGTCGCCGAAACCCACAAAGAAGTCAGGATCCAATTCCAGTCCGCCGTCCGGATTCACATCCGCCTTTACCATCCATCCATTTGCGTCCTCTGGGTAGAACTGATTATCCCAGGCGACGTAGAGAGAATTCGTGAAATAGAGGCGTTTGCCATCGCGGCTCAATTCAACCATCTGGGGACCACCACTTACGGGTCCAGCAGCCGGGTGTGGGTGCGATTTTGTAATCCCGCCGATTTCGAGAGTACCTGTATGCTTGGGATTAAAGGGGTCGGATACATCGTATTGCAACATCTCTCCGGTTCCCCAACAAGAGACATACAAAAACCGGTCATCCAGCGAGAGGATGTGATCGGTGACAAGCGGCGGTATCATCCCGATGTCTTTCAAGGCAGGCGGCAAATCATCCGGATTTTCGGGTGCCTGTGCCGGAATATCAATAATCTTTTGAATCCCCCAATCGTCGCCGTCTTTGTACCACGTCCAAATCGAGCTGGAGAGGTCATTCATATTCAGCACGGCATTGACGAACCCATAGGCTTTGGTCGGATCGTGCGCAGGTCGCAACTCTAAGATCATCTGGTAATCATCGCCCAAATCCAAGGTCTGGATGTTCTTCCGGTGTCGGATATCCCAAATATGAATTTTATGTCCGAACTTGCGCTCCCCTAAATCTTCGAGGCTAACCCCATTTTCAATCATGCCAGGATATCCCCACTCACTGGTAACAGCGATGTCATAACCCAGATGCCACCAAAAGTCGTAAGAGAGGGATTGAGTGCCGCGTTCTACTTCCCACTGTCCCAGAATATTGAAGTTATAGTGATCCATGAGGAAAATACCACCAGGTCCTTCCTCCGAACCAGCTGAAGCCAAAGCACTCACATAGATGCCTTCTGGACCACAATGCACTGTATGCGGACGGGTATATCCGGATCGATCTTCAACTTCATCAGCCGTCAAAGTCTTAACGAGCTCAGGTGCCTTCGGGTCGGATTTGATATCAAGGATATAGATATGAGACCCTCGCAATGCTGGCACAACGAGATAGCGACGTTCTACATACGGGTGCGGGGCATAGGGACAGAGGGCGGCACTACAGGCGTTCCAACCAAAGTGGTGGATTTCGTCGCGAACACCAAGCTCCAACCTATTAATAATCTGTCCATAAGTATCAGATGCTTCGTTGAGGTCCACAACACACATAGCGTCAGGCTTGCCGTCATCGCGAGGCGCAGCGACATAAGCGAGTTCTTCAGCAGGTGCTTCAATCGCCATTTTAGGTGATGGGTAAAAAGTTGGGTCAGGTTTCCATTGTTGTAACAAAGTTATTTCTCCTTTTTTCTTTTTTTATTGTGACATATTGGCATCGTTTTTCGCGCGGTCGAGCCAACCGGGGAGTTTGATGTTTTCAGAGAGTTTCCACGCAGTCAAGTAGAGCGAAGCCGTCCAGCGTACGCCTTCACGCGCTTGAGCATTTGTAAAATCAACCAAAGCAGGTGTTGGATCTTTCAGATTCTTCCAGTCCTCCGCGAGTTCGTAAACGCTATCAACCAAACTGAACCCGGCTTTAACCTGTTTCACTATCGCTGGCATTAAGTCGCCAACGGCTTCAATCTGTTGTGCTTTCGCGAGTTCTATCGGATCCAGTTTCAACCTTTCAATTGCTGAATCGACTTTTTCATGGATACCGGCATGTAAGCGCGTTCCATCTTCCTGAACAATGCCATCAAAGTGAATCGTCAGGTGCAACGGTTGACACATATCTTGGGCATAGTGCGCGAGGAAGCCAGCATAGAGAAAGCATTTGTATTGAATCATCGGATTATCGGGCCATTTGCGGTGTTCTGCGAAAGCAAGGACGAGCCGTTCTGTCCATTCTGCCACCGCATAGGGGAGTGTGCCAATCGTTCGTGGTGCAAGTCCTAACTCCGCACACAACTTGATGTGTGCATCGCGTCCCTCTGGAATCGGATGCTCTTTTAGCAATTCCACATCGATGTAATGTTCACCGTATTCAGCCTGCCGTGCGTGCGGTATGCTACGATCCTTGGATAGGTCTGGGTCGTACGCGCAGTGAGCGATCATTTTTCCGGCGGCTCGAAAAAATTCAGGCATCTCTTCGGGAAGGACCTTGACGGATGCCTGTGTCATGATATCGTGTCCGCCGCCCCACCATGCCCACGCTGGTGTGGTGAGGAGTATCGAAAATAAAATAAGAATGTTACAGAAACGTTTCATTTTTTAATTATTCCTTGCGGTTCGTTCAGGTGAATTGGTTAGATACCGTTAATCGACGTAAATCCGCCTGCGTGTTTTTGCTTGGGTGTTTCTGCGTATTGTTGCAGGCTATCATTACCCATAAAACACAAGTTCCCAAAAACCTGCGTGTAATGTAGTAGAGCGCAGAACAGGAGACCGTAAATTAAAAATCTGCTGCCAGATATTCTGCGGGACTCGCCTCCTGCCATTGGAACTGGAGTTCAGCGGTTTCATGCGGCTTAAACGCGGTCGCGACTGTCTCTACAGCGGGTCCGACGATGAAGATCTTGTCGAGATCTGCGATGCCGTATCCCAACTCATTTGCGTAATGAAACAGCCCAATCTCCAACGGCTCGAACCCCATCGCTTTTGTCGTGACTGCATCTGCGGCGAACACATCCTCGCTCGCAATCGCGATCCCGAGTGGAACAGAGTCGGTGCCACCAGGTCCGTTACCTTGTAACCCAACGGTGCCATCAACGATAGCGATGTCGGGCTTAAGATGACGTGAGAGGCGAAGTAGGTTGATATTGAGCGTCTGCGCTTCGCGAGGAAGTACTCGATCTGCGTGACTGTGATAGCCGTGCATTTTAATCCGGTCTTCCTTGTGCAGGGTGCCCATAATCATATTCTTCATTGCGAGTGTTACAACGCCAGCATCATGTGTTTTGGCGATAGCAACAGAAATAGTACAGGGGCAATCTATGACTATCTTCGGCATCCTCACAGTATCTTCATTACGTTCAGCGAGAAAGACTGTGGTTTCTACCCATTCGGTTTCCTGATGCAAATCCACGAGCCGGATCGGGAGGTCGTATTCGGCTTGGAGTGCTTCATACCCAAAGACTTGAAATGCCTCGCCGGAGAACGCTTCATTGGCACCTTCGGCGACAATTATCTCTTTTGGTGGATGTGGTGTGCTTAACAGAAAATCGAGTGCTCCCCGCATCGCATCGACGTGCGACGAAGCGAGTTGATTCGTGCTGGAGAGAAAATTCGGTTTTAACAGTACCTGCTCACGGACTTTCGGCGTGAGTTCATCCCGTATATTGTCCAACGCCTCAAAAACGTTGGAGCGTCGCCTGCCAGTCTTGGCAAGCCCAACTTTCGTACCCATCGATTCCTCCTTACCTTTTGTGGGGACTCCTAATCTTTCCCTATGTTCTTTCTCTACATCGAAAACACGATTATAATAATGGAAGATTGGAGCAAACACCCACTCGCTGAAAATTTTCAATCAAGAATTTGCCTTAGAAATCCCCCATGTTCTTCTAAGAGTGTATTTGCGTCTGTCGGGTTCAGTCCTTTCACGAGCATGACGATAGCGAGTTTAGCACGACCGCCTGCACGTGCTAACGCTTCCTCAGCCACTTCGGTATCAACTCCAGTGACAGCTTGGACAATTCGGATACCCCGCGCAACCAGTTTCGTGTTAGATGCGTGTACATCTACCATCAGATTGTTATAGACCTTGCCCAGTTTGATCATAGAAACGGTCGTTAACATGTTCAGAACCAGCTTTGTGGCTGTTCCTGCTTTCAATCGTGTTGAGCCAGCGATGATTTCAGGTCCAACGATTGGTGTGATGAAATGCGTTACCCATCCTTTCAATTGCTCAGGAGGTGGAACACAGCAAAAAAATATTGTTGTCGCACCAATGGTATAGGCTTCCCTCAAAGCCGCTATGACATAAGGCGTCCGTCCACTACTTGCGATTCCGACGAGCACATCTTGTGCTGTGAGTTGTCGCTCTCGGACAGCGAACGCACCCCTTTCGGGCTCATCCTCTTCACCTTCCACCGAGCGACGTAGGGCAACGTCCCCACCGGCAATTATCCCTTGAACCATTTCTGGGGGCGTGCTAAAGGTCGGCGGACATTCAGAAGCATCCAACACCCCAAGTCTACCACTCGTGCCCGCGCCGACATAAAAAAGCCTACCACCGGTGCGAAATGCAGCAACGCATAATTCAATAGCATGGGCAATCGCTTCGGATTCTGCTTCTACAGCCCTAATCGCTTTCTGATCTTCTTCGTGAAAAATCCGGACAATTTCTGATATTGACTTTAAATCAATATCAACGGAATTTAGATTTTGCTGCTCTGTTGTGGACTGCATGCATCCTTTTGCTGGTGATAATTTCCGGTTACAAACTCGCTTGCGCTAACAACACAGCACCATACGCAGGCTCATGTTTTGGGAGTTGCACTGATGCCTCTGGTTGAATTCTCGCGAACCGGTGGCGGAGTTTGTCGGCGAACATCGTTTGGTGGATAAGATTCCCACCACTGAGAACAATATCAGATAGTTCTGTGAATTTCAACTGTTTTATTACGCTGACTGCGGCACAAACGAGTTCATCAGCCGCCTTGTCAACAATATGTTCTGCGACCACATCTGCTGCCTTGGCAGTATCAAACACCACCTCTGCTAACTGGGCAATCGTATCTCGACTCGCGGCGTACGTCCAGCGAATCAGTTCGCTCGGTTCATTCAGCTCAAGTTTATTGAGAATTCGATCTGTCAATTCGGTTCGATCGCCTCTGCCATCCGCGGCACGGGCAACGGCTTGGAGTCCTTTTATAGCGATATCGTAACCGCTCCCTTCGTCTCCCAGCAGATACCCCCAGCCACTCGCGCGTGCTTCTCTGCCATCGGTATTGATGCCGTAGACAATCGCGCCCGTTCCAGAGATGACAATGACACCTTCCTGTTTCTCCGTACCACCAATGAGAGCAATATGTGCGTCGTGGGTCAAAATCCGATTCCGATAGATGCCGAGTTCGTCACAAATTTTTCCAATCACTTTTCGGTCTTCAGGCCTTCCCAAACCAGCCATGCCCAAACAGAGCCGGACAGCACTTGTTGGTGGAATATCCCCTTTTTCGTAAAGTTCCGCGACGATGCCTTCCAACACTGTCTGTGTTGTTGCCTCGCCAACAACGTGATAGTTTGCAGGTCCCGATTGCACTTGTGCGAGGGGTTGCCCTGTTGCTGGCGCCAAGATACCAGTTGTTTTTGTCCCACCGCCATCGATTCCGATAATGTACATGATACTTTGGAATAACACCCCTACAAGAACTTGACAATTCGGCTTGCATCCTCTATAATGTAATTTACACGATTTCGCAAATAGTTGCAAATAAATTTTTATCGGTAGGTGCCTCAAAATGCAGAACAAAAACTATATCGTGCTCATAATTTTATGTGGAGGTCTTGTGTGCCTCGGTTGTTCCCAAGATACAGTGCAATTTGAGTGGCGACAACTTCAAAGCGGGACAGGTGAACATCTTTACGGCATCCATTTTATTGACACAAAACGCGGATGGGCAGTCGGCACTGATGGAACAGTCCTATCTACAGTTGACGGTGGATCCTCTTGGAAAGCGACTTCTATCTCAAAAGACACACTGACGCAGGTTAATTTCGCTACGCCAAACAATGGCTGGACTGTTAGCATTGGGCAGGTGCATTATACGGGCAGTGGGGGTGCTTCATGGAACTTACAACATCAAGCACGCGGTACCGGTAAGACCCCACCTGGCATCTTGGACCTTCATTTTGTTGATACGATGCATGGTTGGGCAGTTGGTGGAAAAGGAACAGTGCTCAAAACAGAGAATGGCGGGAGTCGTTGGGAAAGCCGAAGAGATCTGTCGAATCAACATTTATGGGGTGTGTATTTCGTCGATCCAGCCCACGGATGGATTGTAGGGGAGGAGGGTGAAATCCTCCATACCCAAGATGGTGGAAAACGATGGGTTCAACAGAGAAGTAATACCGTGCAACATTTATTTTCTCTCTATTTCGCAAATCTGACGCACGGATGGATCGTTGGAACCAACGGATTGATTCTCCATACGACTGATGGTGGAATAACGTGGGGTCGGCAAAGAACGCCTGTGAATCTCAACCTACGCGATGTCGCCTTTCGTGACGAAAAACGCGGATGGGCAGTCGGCGAAAGAGGGCTAATCCTCCATACAATAGACGGTGGTAATACGTGGAATCGCTATCCTACACCTGCTCAACATAACCTTCAAGATATCTATCTCCAGAAAAATGCCGGTTGGATTGTCGGTGCGAGAGGAACTATCTTGAGGGGGCACTAAGACTTCGCTCTTATATCCACAATTTGTAAATCCAAATGGAGAGACATAGCACGATTCCACCGATAGCAATCGTAGTTTGACTGACCGATGAACAACGGATCCAAGTGCTTTTTAAACACGTCGGGATGAATGCCGATCCAATAGCCAGTCCGATAATCAAATAAGAAAACGGATGGTAATGCCAAGCATCTGCGAAATGTCCGTGTGTTAAAGCAATACACGCCCGCGTCATTCCACACCCAGGGCATGGAATATCGGTTACTAAATGGAGTATACACGGAATCAATGAGATCTCTGCTGGTGGTATTTCTAAAATTGTAGTGTAAACCCCTACTATACACAATCCGATAAGAAATAGACGAGCGAGAGATATATGGTTAAACATTAAGGTGTTCTTCCGTAGAGTCGGTTAATCTGGTGCTGCTGAATAGCAAGTGAAGCGATACCAATGCCGACAATCGCTAACAGAACACAGATAATTGGCAGATTTGAATCGAATACCAAATCATTGTCAGCCTGTACTGTGTTGATACCGTTTGCCATCTTGTACTCATAATAGATACCGTAGATGCCACAAGTGATAATCGAAAGAAAAAACCAGAGCCAAAAAGAGTACTCATCCCGCCTCAACCAAGCATTGAGCGTCGCCATCTGCTTGTATTGCCAATAAAGTCCGTAGATACCACAAGTGATTAGGCTCAGCAAAATTCCAGCCACGATACTTCGTCTACCTTCGGACTCCGGATACGGGTATTGATTAAGCATAAAATCCTCCATTTTGTAGGAACACAGAGCAGGACGTTCTCACGAGGACTATTCACGCGGAAGTGAAACTGTATCTGGAATGACAATCTCGCCAGCAATGATCTTTGCTTTCAGCGATTCAACGGTCATTATGAGGGCATCCGAAAGTAACGATTGATTGTGTTCATCAACAGCATAGCTGACACCACCATCCTCGAGCCCAAAGTATCGGACCCCTGCCATGAAATTACCCTCAGTGGTTTCTCGGATAATATGCTGCACAGAAGCTGAAATTTCTTTTGTCATACTTGTCAGAACTATCCCTGGGGCAAGATGGTTGCCGTTGGAGTCAACCCAGATAATAAATTTTTGCTGTTCTTGGGCGGCTTCAAGTACTCCTTCACCCGACCCGCCAGCAGCGACGTAAATTACGTCTACTCCGCTTTCATATTGTGCTAACGCCAA
>JAAXHD010000426.1 GCA_012271015.1 Candidatus Poribacteria bacterium
TCGGTTTTTCCCGTGGAAACGCTGACGATCCGAAACTAATGCGTTTGGCACATGAGGCGGTAGCATCCGGGGTATTTCAATCAATTGATCTCTATAGTCGCCCAGAAGTGTGCCCACCTGAGGTTATGAAACCGTTATTTACAAAGGCACGCGCCGCAGGAATGAAACTCAAAGCACACGTTGGAGAGTTTGGCGGTGCGGAAGAAGTCCGACGAACTGTCGAAGTCTTGGACTTGGACGAGGTCCAACACGGCATCGGTGCCGCAGAATCGAGCGAAGTCATGCTTTGGCTTGTAGAGAATGAGATACAACTGAACGTGTGTCCAACGAGCAACGTGATGTTAGACGCAGTGCGGGATCTCGCCTCACATCCGATCCGTATCTTATTTGATAACGGTGTGCCGGTGACCATTAACACGGACGATCTGATGATATTCGGTCAGAGTGTCTCCGAGGAATATCGGAACCTCTACCTTGCAGAAGTCTTCAGTGCTGAAGAATTGGACGATATTCGACGCGCGTCCGTTGTAGGAACGACCTTCCGTTCGCGATAATACCATTATAGGTGTGAATCTCTGTATCGACTCACTTAAGACTGCGGCAATACCCGCGAGAAGGGTTTCCAACCCGACAGTGAAGAGTCGCGAGTAAAACTCGCTCCTACAGAAGAGCATACTTCCGGACTTGTTATGGTTATTCGACCCTGGGTTGTCTCGCAGTTGGATTTCTTTGTAAACGGACTTTTGAGTCTGTCAACGGAAGCTCAATACGCGCACCGTTGTGTAGATGTGATTCAATTATGCCAAAAATCAGTTCAGTGCTCGCATACGCGCATCGGACGCCGCCTCGGGTCGGTTCCCCTGTATCTAATGCGTGAACCAGGTCTTTAACCAAGTTGGCTGTGCTACTGGTATTTTCAAATTCAGGAAAGGTTTCAGGTACCTGACAGGTCCTCCACCCCGGTATATCTTGCTGTTTACGGAGGTGCCACTGCCAACCGTTATTCCAGCATGTAACGGTTCCGCCATCACAAATTGCTTCCCATTCACTACCACGTGGCGTTAGCAGGGCATGTGCCGTCACACCATTTTCAAACTGGATTGTTCCACCGCCAGCCGGATCAACTCGCATTTCATCTCCATCAAACACCGAATCGCCTTGTGGAAGATAACCTGTGATCCAACTCGCAGGCACATCGCTATTCAAACGTAAAATTAGGTCGAAGTGATGGCTGGCTGAGTTGAAAAGTGTACCGTTTGAATAGATAATCAAGGTGCGTAACTTACCAATTTCACCGCTGTCAATGACCTTTTTCATCTTGTCAAAACCCGTATGCCATCGGCGATTTGTGCCGAGATTAAAGGCAACATTGTTTTCTTTTACCGCAGATACCATCGCCGCAGCTTCGTCCATAGAAGCTGCCATCGCCTTTTCTGCATAGATGGCTTTCACACCGTGCTCCGCGGCGTAAATAACAATCTCTGCGCGATGCTCGGGTTGTGTGGCAACACTGACAATATCAGGTTGTTCTTTTTCAAGCATATCACGATAATCGGTGTATTGATTCGCCTTTGGAACATT
>JAAXHD010000059.1:0-735 GCA_012271015.1 Candidatus Poribacteria bacterium
ATTGAAATCTGTGGGCTTTTCTTAAAATCGGACCCGTAGCCTGCAACAACGGCGCAGGCGGGGACTTAAAAAGGCACATCGAAATCTAAACTCGCGCCGTTCTCCCGCAAGGTATAATTAAAAACATGAAACCAGCAGATTATGCGTTTTTTAAAGAAAATGGCTACGTCTCGCTTGGTAAGATCCTGAGCGATGCAGAGGTTGCGCATTTTGTTCACGCCTTCGACCGGGACCGCACTGAAGTTGAAGATCACTGGTACCGTATCGGACATTACCAGACCGTGAATTGCGATGCACTTCTGACTTCACCCGAATTCGACAATGCGGTTCGGCATCCGATTGTCATGGATTGCCTACATACACTGATGGGTAATGCCCCTTGCTTCTCAGAAATCTGCATCCGACACATGGCACCGTACGATGGTGAATTGAATCGTGGCTGGCATCGAGATGGACCGAGGCATTGGCTTGAACACCCGTTGCGCATAGGGTTCATACAATTGATGCTGTATCTGACCGATGTTGATGAAACGACGCACTGTTTCTCCTTATCACCAGAATCGATGGAAGCGGAGATTCTCGAAACAGACGCACAGTTGGAACGTGGCGGAATTGTCGATTTGTACGGGCCCGCTGGGACAGCCATACTCTTCAACATCGGTGTTTTACACACCGCTACGACCCGTCCCACTCAGGCAGAACGCAAGACGGTGCAAGTCTATTACGGGCATCCGA
>JAAXHD010000059.1:856-6328 GCA_012271015.1 Candidatus Poribacteria bacterium
TGGATGTCAAGCACCGCAAGCGGTAGAAGTGAATTGGCGGCGGTCTCATGCAGCGTGCTAATGTGAGATGACAGATGCCTGCACCGGATTTACATAGCACTGATAATGCCGTTCGACATCTGCCTCCGGTGTAACACCTGCGTGGACGTAGATGCCAAATCTCAGACGGAAACGATCATCTTCGAGTTCATCAGGGGGATGATGGAGAATGCTCATCTGTTCCTGCACAGCAATTTCCCCGAAAAAGCCCGGATGTTCAGCATTTTCTGGATGATCAAACAGCGCGATACCAGACTTCCCATCTCCCACTGTGCCTCCTAAATCGCACCATCGGGCGCGTTGATGATGTACCGCTGTTCTGCCAATCTGTCCTTCAGAATTTTCAACGTGCCCTTCCTCCGGGATACCCATTGACGGATTCATACGCGCGACAAAGAGGAATTGACGATCACCGATGTCCAACGGTGGTGTCGTTTCGTGAACAATTTCCAGAAACCGCCGCGTATTGCTCCCATACCATACCCGAGCGGTCCGCGTTTCTGTCATGATAACCTCACCGTCTCCCGTGACATGGATCAGGTCTTCGACAAATTCAGCGTAGACACTCCCTTCAGTGATTCGGACAAAGCGTTGGTGCAACATCTTCCCGCAGGGTCCATAAGGTGGCTCATCCCAATCAGACCAGATATTCGCGGACCCACCTTCACCGTGCCCCCCGTAGGCTAGATAAAGCCCTGTGTGATGCGGATGGTCCTCGCCACCAGCCCCGCGAACCACAGTTCCATGATTTCCATTGAGGGGCCAAAAGTAAGGTTTCCAAACACCGAGAAAGTTGTAGCGTGCAAATAACGCTTCATCCGCAGAAATAAGCAAATGCGCGGGTTTCTGTTCGATTTGATAACGGGTTTTTGGTGGTGGCTCATTGGTCTGTCGGACTGCATAATATGCCGATGTCCCCGCCGGAAGTTCGTCTGTCTGCCATACAAGTTCACGTAGCGTCGGTTCAAATTGACATGGGACTTCTTCGCTGGAGACACGGCCATTTGCATCAGCCACGGACATTGCAAGTGCTGAAACGCCTTCTTGCCAATCGGGAAAGTAACGTTTCGGCTTGAAAGGCATGCGGACGAGGTCATTGTGTCGATTGACCGAACCCGCCTCAATTTTGATGGTTACACTTCGATTTTGTGTCAATAGTTCACTCCTATTCGCTCAGGGTGATTTAGTTTTAAGGTTTTTGTCCAATTGACGCGGAAAGTCGCGATCAGGAGATCGCTCCTACAGCGGCTGCGATAAAATCGAAAATCCAAAATTTTGGAAAACTAAATGACCCTGCCTATTCGTTATGGCGAAATTGTTCAATCTTCCAACGTAAATCGCATCCGTCTCGCACAACGGACGCACTTGATTGACGCAAGCCGTTTGAAAGCAGTCCAACATTCTACCAACTCCGAATAAAGTCCTCTACCTCGAAATTCGCTGGCATATCGGTCAGTTGATATCGCATTACACGAGACGTTCTATCGGAAACAGACCGAGCAATCTCTGCCTCGATTTTCTCGTATAACGTCGAAAACCGCTTCCAGATATCCCCGGCGACTTCGACAGAAAAACGATCTGCGAAATCCTCATAGAGATGGAAGTTGAGTCGGTGCGCGGATATTGCGCCAATACGTTCTTCAATCGAAAGTTTGCTGATTTCGGGGTCTTTGAGTTTGCAGACTTTATCCGCCAACTTTGAGAGGAATACGACAGCGACCATGCGTTCCTCTTCGCCCGGGTGCAGTTTCGCTATCCCATCTCGAAAAGCGTCAGCGTCCTTGTTACGGATGGCGTGAAATGTCGATTCAATCACATCGCTCTGCTGCTGCTGAAGTTGAAAGAAATGTTCAAATTGGGTGCGCGCCTCAGCGGGAAGGTGCTGTGTAAATTCCAAATTCCAATAAAAGTGATCAACGATCGGATACGAATCTCCACCGAAAGCACGATAGCCGAGGTGAACAGTCCGTCGTAATGTCGTGCTATAGTTGCTACCCCAATGCAAACCCATGTGGCTATAGACAACCGCATCGCCTGCCGAGAGTTCGATTGGAATCCCACCCGCCATCGGTTCCTGCGGGCGTGTCAAAAGGTGTTGGTGTTCCTCTGGCGTGTTTGGACGACAGTAGCTTCTCGGTACAAGCCAGAACACGCAATCGTCGTAAAGCGGGATGTTCCACTGTACATATCCCGGTCCGTTTTTAACATAATCCATCTGCATTCCCTTGAGCGGTGCCTGCCCCGTGGGATCAATATCACGATGCCAACTCGCCGGACCGTGATCTCGCACAGGATTACACATCAATGCCATCAGTGTGATCGCCGCGTTGGGGGCCTTCATGAGTTGCCGACTCACGCCGAGGGTATTCTCATGCAGACAAAATTCGACGGTATTCGCGGTTGCTGCGTCAACGACTTCATCGAAAAACACTCTCGGTTGCGCGCTCGTTGTCCAAACGCCTCCCGGTTTTTCGTCCGGCTTCCGTTCTCGTGCCCAGACCACTTTTTGCTTCTCAATAAGGGTTTCAAAGCTTGTTCTCAACGCTTCCAACTGATCAGGCGGAACAACCTGTCGTAGCACGATATAGCCATCATCGATGAGTTGTTGCGGATCTACTTTCATCGTCAGCCCTCGTTTCTAACGGATAGAGTTTAGTGGAACCCCCGAAGGTTCAGTACCTTGGGAAGTTTTTGCGTCCTCTCGGATTTCCATCAAGAAATGAACAAAAAAGAACCACTTATTTTGTCTGAATATGACAACCCTTAACGATAAGATTGCGCGGCTTTAATCCGCCCCCAGGTGAGACTCAACTTCCCAGTGGGCTGGACCGCCAAGCCCTGTGACTCGAAGTTTTGCTTGATTTCTTCCGGCATTAGCGCCTTCTTATAGATGCGCACTTCGTCCACCGCACCTATCAAGTACCCATCGGTATTGCCATCTTGAGCAATGTTCCAGTTCGTTTCACCGCCGCCGAGATTGCCGGACATTGCCTCCTCCTCTTTGACGAGGACGCTATCGACATACACCTGTGCCTTATCCCCTTCGCGTGTTGCCACTACATGGTGCCATTTGCCATCAGCGTAATCCTCATCGGTTACCCACGCTTTTCTGATGTTGTTTGCCTGTTCGGTATAGTATCGGAGTTGTCCGGTATTCTGATTAAAGCCCAATCGAAAGAAATGATCGAAGAAATTTGTTTTGTTTGTCAGGATATATTGCCAACCGATGCGACTGTCAGGGGTTTTCAAAAACCACGCTTCATACGACGCTGGCTTCTCCCCGATATTGAAAATGATCGGCAACTCGACACAATCCGGTTTCCCACCAAAATTGAGAGCGTCTCCGAGATGACCTTCGATGGACTCCGGCTCACCGACGATTGTTCCATCCTTGCCGCCAATGAGATCTTTAACGGTATCACCGACGGTGTCGTTTTGGTCAAGCGTGTAGTAACTCACTAAGCCGTCCGTAACAACTTGAGCTTCCACCCCAATAATTAAGATGAAAGTACAGAGAAGAGCAAAACCGGTTTGAAATGCCCACCAATTTAAACGTTTCGGTTTCATGACAGCCTCCATTTTTCCAGTTCAACGATACGGTGTGAAAAATTAATGGATACCCTCTGAATCGCATTTATCACATTTCGATTGTCGCCATAATGGCAAATTTGAGAAAGATTGTCAACAAAAAAAGCAAACTGATTTTTGATTGACTTGTGTGTCTAAAACTGCTATCCTCATAACAACTGATTAATATCATTAAATACAGGGGATGAAAGTGTCCCAAGAGCAAGTGCTTCAGATTAATGATATTCGGCTTTGGACAGCCGTTCAAGGCACAGGGATACCGATGGTGCTTTGTCATGGCGGTCCCGGTGGTTATGACTATCTCGGGACAGTCGCTGATATGGTTTCTGACTTATGTCAGGTCGTCCGATACGACCAACGCGGAAGTGGACGTTCACAACTCATCGGTCCTTATGATGTGTCTACATTTGTTGATGATTTAGAGGGATTGAGAAGGCATTTTAACTTTGAACGTTGGATTGTCGGGGGGCATTCGTGGGGTGCGGGACTTGCTTTAGCCTACGCCGTTAGATTTCCAACTCGAACGATAGGGATTCTTCACATTGCAGGCACAGGTATTGATGACCGATGGCACGATGAATATCGCGAAAATCGCTTAAATGCGCTGAATGAACCAGAGCGTGAAGAATATCAACGTCTGCGTGCACAAACGGAACACGTTGAGAGTGCTGAACAAGAACGAATATTAGACAGACTTCGCGCATTAAGTCGCATAACAGATGTATTTGACTCGAATCAAGTTGACAATCTTCCAAGTTTTGATGAATATCCTGTGAGCAATGAAGCAAACGAAAAGGTCGGCGCGGACTGGCAGAATTACACCAAAGATTCAAGATTCCGGCAGTCTGTTTACAATCTGTCCATGCCTGTTCTTTTTCTTCACGGTGCCTGCGATCCTCGTCCGATTCACTTCATAGAGACACTTGCCTCCAAGCTTCGTCAGAGTACGTTTGCATCGATCCCTAAATCGGGACACTGTCCTTGGATAGAGAAGCCGAATGAAGTGAAAGCATCACTCAGACAGTTTGTAGTAGATTGTATAATTAATACCACAGCATAAACCGGCAAGGTTTAGGAGGGACAAAATGAAACGTAATAAGCGCGGACATCGCCATGCGAATAAAATCGAGACGCAACGGCATATGAAACCCAAATCGAGTATTTCTGTCCTCTTCACAGGTATACTCCTGTCTCTGTTGTTTGCGGGTTGTGGCACGGTTATAAATAAATTTACATCAGAAGGCGAGTACGAAGCACCACAGTTACCAAAATCTGAACTCGCCACTATCAAAATTGATACAGACGGAGGGTGGATCCAACGGTATCACTTAATCGTGTTCCGAATTGATGGCAAATTAGCCCTGCGTAAGAAGATAGATGCGCTCGAAGAGACCTCTATTGATGACAAAATTTTGGTTACCCCCGGAAAGCACGACATGTCAGTGCTCGTTGTATACAAATCTTTTGAAGGAGCCACGCCGGGCGGACGTCAACATCAGTCATGGTTTTCTGCGGATATAGAAGTCGGCAGCACCTACCTTTTAAAAGTCGAAGGCGACTTTAGTGCTAAACTGGTCGATACAAATGGAAATAACGTTGTCAGCGAACCAAGGCTGCTCGATCGATTTAAATTTAGTGGTTCATTGTAAATAAGGTAAATGAACACTTTCGTCCCTCGGTAAGCGAGGTTTCCTAACCCTGCCAGTGTAGCGTGTATAAGGAATTCTAAAATTCACCATAGTTTGAAATAGGAGACGATATGCTAATCCGCGGAGAAGACAGTGCCATCAATCTCCCGTCCACGCTAACGGAAGAGGAGAAATGGCACTACGATCTGTTTGGCTA
>JAAXHD010000351.1:0-7153 GCA_012271015.1 Candidatus Poribacteria bacterium
TACCCATGAGTCAATTTGAAAAAGCAGTAAAGTTGTCAGATGAGCAATTTCTGCGAGCGGTTGGTATTGACAAGGCAGCTTTCAACCTTATTTTGGAGCGTGTGACTGCTTACCTCGAAAACCTTCGAGAAGAACGACCGATGAAGAAACGAGGAAAGAAATCGGAGGTGGCATTGACCGATCGCCTTCTGTTGACATTCACCTATATGCGCCACTATCCAACCTTTGCCAGATTAGGCATGGAGTTTGGTATCAGTGAGTCTTATGCAAACAAACTCTATCATCAGATACTTGATGTGTTGGTTAAGGTGCTTTCGCTGAAGAACCGAAAGCACTTATTAGAGAGCAATCTGCAAACCATCATCATTGATGTCACCGAGCAACCGATTGAACGTCCAACAAGAAGACAGCGTGCCTACTACAGCGGTAAAAAAAACGGCACACCATAAAAGTTCAATTGATTGCATGTTTGGCGATGTTAGAACTATTATCGGTTGTTTGCCGCAAAGGGAGTGTACACGATTTTAGAATCCTGAAGGAAAGCCGTGTAGCGATTTCTCCTAAAACTGAGAAGTTGGCTGATAGTGGTTATCAGGGCATATCCAAGCTGTATGCCAACAGTTCGACACCTATTAAGAAATGTCGGAGTGCGCCCTTGACTCCAGAGGCGAAGCAATTCAACCGGCAGTTGGCAACACAAAGAGTTGGCATTGAGAATGTCGTCAGACGGTGTAAGATTTTTCGCATTACCAAAGACATTTATCGAGGCAAACATCGCAACTATGGGAAAACGTGGAATGTGATTGCTGCCATTGTGAACCTGAGATATTGCTCGACAAGTTGCCAAACGGTGTAGTTATTCTAATCTCTAAGATTGCTGTAACTACATGGATCTATTTTGGAAAGATGTCTAATGACGTAAGTTGCTATCTATAACAGAGAAACCGAGTTGTTGGTTCGCGTTCGCCGTAGGCGGAGATCAAGCGACTGAAAAAGGAGCGCGATAAAGATCCCAAGGCGAAAGGAAATCCCGTACAATAGAGGTCACATAGTGATCCCACAGGTAAATAGTGAGCAGCCGCAAATACAAAAAAATGTCCTAATATATCGAGGTTTTGCCTATGCAGAGTCATGCGAAGAAGATGAATCTCAGCGAATTCCAGCTTGACAGCGTGCCGCCCGGCACGAAGCAACGTCTTCATCTGTTTCTCGACTACCTGCCTGACGGTGGAGAGTTGAAATTCCCCGCCGTTATTGCACGGGGAGAACGTCAGGGCAAGATACTCCTGTGTACGGGAGGTGTGCATGGAGATGAATACGAAGGTCCGGTCACCATAATGGACATCTTTGAGGAATTGGATGTTTCCACGATGCGGGGCACCTTCTTCGGGATCCCGGTTCTCAACGGACCGGCGTTTGCGGCGGGCACGCGCGAAGGCGGGTGGGACCATCTTAACCTAGCGCGCATTTTTCCGGGAAGTCCAACGGGCAGTCCCAGTGAACGAATTGCTCACGGGTTTAGGGAATATGTTGTAGGGCAGGCAGATCTGTTTGTTGATCTCCATGCCGGCGGGAATCGCTATGCCATAAAGGAGTTTGCGGGTTACCAGATACGCCCCGGCGAGCTGGGGCTGAGACAAAAAGAAGCGGCAATTGCCTTCGGACTTGACTTGGTATGGGGAACGGTTACCCTTCCCGGGAGAAGCACATCAGCCGCCGGTGACCGAAACGTGCCGGCCATTTATGTCGAGCTGCGGGGAGAGGGGCGATGCTGCCCCGATCAACTGGAGAAGGCAAAGCGCGGCGTTCGCAACATTCTCGCTTATCTAAACATTATCGAAGGCACCTATCCCACAAACGCGCCGGAATACTGCTTTGAGACGGTTGGCGAAGAATCCGGACACCTGCAGATTGAGCATCTCAGTCCGACCTCGGGGCTTTTTGTTCCTGCGGTGCAGCTGTGGGACGAGGTGGAAGAGGGAGACATTCTTGGTCAGGTTCGCCATCCGGACGGGGCAATTTTAGCCGAAGTGGCTGCGGAAAAGTCGGGGCGGGTGCTTTTTCTGCGAACGCTGCCGCTGGTGTTTTCCGGTGACTGCGTTGCATACGTGCTTGAGCTACCTTGAAAAACAGTGTCCGCATTGGCGAAGCGGATTTTATAGTCATTTACATTCATGTTTACACATATTATGTATGTGTCTTAATGAACGATGGCGATATGGATAATTGCCAGCAAAATCCGACCCGCCCTCGTAGCAATCAAGCGACTGAATAAGGAGTGCGATAGGACCTCCCACTATTAGTTTGCACATGCCCACAATCTAACAGATTGTGGTACAGAAGAATGTCATTCTCCACCCTCGGTTATATATCATGCCTTGTTCTCGCCAGTATTGAGGTAGGCCTTTCGGTTATACAACGGCTGAGAAGGTGTACTCTCCATTCTAGAGGCACTGACTCCGACTAGTTCGTCGCAGCAAGGGCCACATCGTGAGGGCGGTTTTCATGGTCTATGTAGAAACACTTGTGATGGGTCTAGGGGCGATGGGCAGTGCAGCTCTCTATCACCTTGCACGCCAAGGGGCAAAACCGGTTGGTATTGATCAGTATGATGTCGGACACACGTTTGGTAGTTCCCACGGACATTCGAGGGTATTCCGCACGTTCTATCACGATTCGTTGTATGCGGCTTTGGCCGAGGCTGCGCTTCCCCGGTGGAGGGAGTTAGAATCACTTTCGAAAACACGACTTCTGATACTGAACGGCGCTATTTTCTTCGCCAAACCGGGCAGCGAGCGATTCGACCAATATGTTCGGGTTTTGGATGAGTCGGGAACACCATTTGAGTTACTGTCCCCAAGTCAGGTGGCGAATCGGTTTCCCGTGCTTCAACCTCCCGCAGACGTCGATGTATGCTACACCCCAAGGGCGGGGTTTCTGGATGCCAATCGCACGGTTCAAACACACGTGTCTCAGGCGTTGCGCTTAGGAGCAACGATTCACAACGGGGTTCGCGTTTTACATATAGATCCGAGCAGGAATAGTCCCAAGATTGAAACGGAAGATGGCTGGTATAAATGCGACCGGCTCGTTCTCACTCCCGGGCCGTGGACGCCGCAACCCCTGGCGGATATTTCGATCCCGCTTCGCGTCACACGGCAACAGAAGTTTTACTTCCAACCCCACCAAACCTCTCCCTACGAACCAGACATTCTACCTGTCTACGCGGACTTCGACACACAGTTTTACGGTTTCCCGTACTATGGACCAGGAATCAAGGTGGCGGACGACACACACGGAGAGTATACCACTCCCGACAAGATTGACCGAAGTCTTGACGCGCAAAAGCAAACTCAATTGCAGGCATGGCTCGAGGCCATCATGCCCGGCGCCGATTTTTCATTCAGCAGCGGCGCAACATGCATGTACACCGTCACTCCCGATCTCGATTTTCTCATTGGCGCACACCCGCACAATCCTAACATCCTTGTTGGCGCTGGTTTTTCCGGGCATGGCTTCAAGTTTTCAACACTCATCGGTCTGATGCTTGCCGAACTCGCCACGCAAGGCACGACCACGTACCCGATCGAGAGGTTCAGACTGGACCGTTTCCATGAAGTCTGAGCTATGCCCGCGATTTTACGAAGTATGATAAAATGTATTGGGCGCTATAGCCATATAGCCTAACTCAAACGGGCGCTAGGCTTCCGTCTTAGACCCTGTTTGAAAAATCGTATCAAAGCCATTTTTGGGCATGTATACGGCGTTATTTCATGTGTTAATTGCAATCTACTACGTACCTTTCGCCCCGCTGGGGCTTTGGATCACGGGGTTTTGACATTTCTATACACCTTCCGCCCCGCTGGGGCTTTTAGAGGCTGGTGCGCACCTTACAGATGCACCTTTCAAACAGGTTCTTAAAATCGTTTACATTCACATTTACACATTTTTTGATTGTGTGTTAATGATCGATAACACTATTTATTATCATTACTCACATAATCGGGCGCGCCCTCGTAGCGTGAGGGATTTCTATCGCGGTCGTTTTTCACTCCCTTGATCTGTTAGTTTGTGCATGCCACAATCTAACAGATTGTGGTACAGAGGCATGTCAGTTTCTTATACATGTGAAATTTTATTTGCGATGACTATAATCAGCAGGTTCGAGCCGATACCATATGGATACAATAATATCATTGAGACGGACGTTTAGCGATAAACCTCAACTCGCAAATGTCTTGATGTTAATCATCATGGCGGGGTTATGGTGCACCGGTCTAATAATTACCCGGCCCATAATACACTTTGAAACAGAGACCTTCTTGGCGTTCTACGGCAACCCGACTGGCAGTTTCCGGAGCGAGGTCGCAAAGTTTTTTGACCCGGCGCCGACGGACTGGGACAACTACCAAGCGCGAGAGTTGGGGTATCTATTCGAGTACATAGACGCTCGGATGGTGATATTACTAAATAAAATTCCGTTCTTTTCGTACGGATTTCGCAGCGTCTCTCAGATCTCCTTTGCCATTCTAAGCTGTGTCGTGCTGTATTTCATTGCAAGAGAATTGCTACCCACGTTTCGGAGGACATCATGTCTGGTTTTGGCAATGCTTTTCCCGCTTTCGACCCAGATGCTCGCGATGCAAGCCGAATACTTTCGCTGCGGAAAAACTATAGCCGCATTCTGGACGGGGCTCTGGATTTTCTGCCTGATTCACTGGCTGAAGCCCATTACCAAAAAACGAAGCGTAATTGCATACCTGCTACTGGGTTTGGGCGCGTTTTTGTCGTTTATCACAGACAAACAAGGGGTCATGATCGGATTGTGGGTAATCGGCTTGAGCCTTATCATGGCAGGGATTCGGCGTTGTCAGAATCGAACGTGCCGGCACCTCATATATTTTGCGGCTTCGTTCTCCGCAGCGTTCTGCTTCTACGTCTACTGGGATTACGGGCTGTGTCCATTCATCATTGAAACCGTTCGAGGATACCCTCCTGATCGAAGTTGGTCGTCTCTGAGTTTCTTCCTGGATCACGATTTGCCCTCATACATCAAAGGCCTTTGGAACGGATTTAAGTTGACTGCCCTCCAGATTCAGCTGGCGTTCGGCAATTTCTGGGACGGCAATTTTTTGTCTTGGGGACTTCTGTTTGTTGCATTAATCCTCATAGCCTTATCTGCCTTAAAGAAATCCCCTAGCACTTCTGAAGGTGTCGATGAGAATTCGAAGCGAGGTTTGACGGATCGCGTTACGCTGGGGGCAATGCTGATAACGGCAATACTCACCTGTGTGTTCATGATAATGCTCCTTTACATGCGGCATAAGCCGCTCGCATGGCCTGATATCTGGAGAGGCGGCTACTACTATCAAAGCGCGACACTCATTCTGGTTGTCGCGCTGCTGATTGTGTTCTCGATGCTCAGTCGCCGAAACAGTTCAAAGCGAGTTGAGACCTACATAGTATGTTCCGTGTTCTTGATCTGTATGGCGAATTACCTGAACCTCCCCAAGACTATGGGCTTCGGATGGGAGCGCGATTCCAAGAGGGAAATACTTGAGGCGAATCTCCTATACGACCAAGAGATAAGGTCAAAGCAAGTAACGGAAGATTCACGGTTCCTAATGCAGTACATCTTCGCACCCGCTAGCGAGCGCGGCGCGTTGTACAAGGCAAGACCAAGAGTCGGTGATGGCGTCAACCTCAAGATATTGATGAACGACGATCAGATTTGGCCAGAAAAGGGTTGGGCACATTCTGAACACAGCGCCGACAGGCGTCATCACAATTTCAAGGTAAATGTGAGAGCAGGCGACAAACTTTATTTCCACGTGAACATGAATCAAGGCATGAGATCTGATAGCACGTATTGGAATCCGGCAATAACCTATGAAGACGGAACCACCTACGAGGCTTCAAAGGGATTTAGCGGTACGCAGGGGGCGAACGGGTGGCAGTACCAATACAGGGAGGTAGAAAATTACGGAAATCTGGTTTATGATAGACGATCTAAATCTTGGAGAAACGGCAGTTTTCCTTTTCTAAACTCCTCCAAGCAACACCCGGGATCCAGATCGGATAGCGTGCGTGTATTTGTCGTCCCCAAGCCCGGCACTATACGTGTGACCGGCGCTCCGGTATGCGTGGGCACGCCTTACTGAACTCTAATTATCTTGGTCGCTACCAATAGGGAAAAACGTCCGATATTCCATACGACGTGAGACTATGACCTCACCAGTGGCAGCACTTGTCCGATTAGCCACTCCGCGTAGACTTGGGTGTGGGAATCAAGCTGGATGGTTGCATCACGCACATGGGCGGAAGCAATCAACCCCATCGCCTTCAGCAATTGTTTCTCCACGTGCAAGTAGAGTTCCAGATGCTCCAACGTGAAGACAATGAATGGCAATACGCTCTGATAGGCAGCGTAGGCACCCTCCTTTTCTCCCCGTTTGCTCTTCCAGTAGACCTCATTCAACACACGTAATAGCGGTACTCCGGGCATCACGCCGCAAATTCCGCTCGGGATGAGTTCCATCATGTAAAGCCCGCCCCATCCCTCCAGTACGCCAATCTCTCCGCCAGTAGCTTCGAGGATACTTTGCACCTTGGCAGACATCATCGGTTCTTCCAATTTGAGATAGCGGAAATTTGGGCAGTCGGCATGTAGCCTCTTCGCGAAATCGGCTCCAACCGTCACACCTCCCGGATTGAAGTCTTGGATTAAGAGCGGCGCGCTAATGGATTGGCATACGGTACGAAAGTAGCGCAACAAGTCGTCCTCGCTCAGTGCGAATATGCGCGGCGCCGCCATGCTAATCACAGAAACCCCCGATGCCTCCATGCGATGTGCGAGATCCAGCGCAACCTTTGATGACGGGTGGTTCGCTTGCCCAATCACAGGAATGCGGCTTGACGACTGCTCCACTGCGATACGCACCACCTCACACCGTTCATGCTCCGAGAGTTTGTAGAACTCGCCAACGTAAGCAGGCAGGCAAATGGCGCAGGCGCCGCCATCCACGCAAAAGTCAACCAGCTTGCGCAACCCCTCTTCATCAATTCGTCCGTGATCGTCGAAAGGGGTGGGTACGACGGGCACAATCCCTTCAATCTGAACCATGGTGTGTTTCCTTTCTGAAATTATACACGT
>JAAXHD010000351.1:7246-9804 GCA_012271015.1 Candidatus Poribacteria bacterium
TTGTCAATTGACGATAAAAGCCTCGCTAAATCGTTGTAATTCCAATCAGCCTGCATTATAATGAAAGCCGTGTGCATTCAGATCGCGCTAACTACAGTTTTTCGCGATTAACAAGGTGCGTCGATATCTCTTCATCTAATGCGAAATGCTCTGGACTCAACCTCCCAAGGAGACAACGCAAATGAAACTGACTCAAGAACAGCTGGACTTTTTCGACACCTTCGGTTATCTGATGATTCGACAACTGTTTTCACAGGATGAAACAGACAAAATCATCCAAGGATTCGAATGGTCCATTCAAAATTGCGCCGGCGGCAAAAATCATGACGGTTCGACTCGTACCATGTTTCTGGGCCCCATCGAACACCATCCGGACATGTGTAAGCTCGTGGATCACCCGGCAATTCTTGATCTTATCGGAGGTGTTCTAGGAGAAGATTTCAACTATTGCAGCGGCGACGGCAATTATTATAGCGGCGATACGGGTTGGCATCCTGACGGAAGTTGGGGTCAGCTATTCGCCGCCAAAACAGCCTTCTATCTCGATCCGCTTACACGCAACACCGGGGCACTGCGCCTAATTCCGGGTTCACATCGTCCTGACCATTTTGTGCGCAAGGAAAAGATTGATGTGAACAACTCCATGGAGCTGTTTGGAGTCCCGCCTTCCGAGTTTCCCGGTAGCATTGCGGTTGAGACGAACCCAGGGGATATCGTGATTTTTAACCACGACTTGTACCACGCCTCATTTGGAGGCGGAACTCGCCGCCGGATGTTTACCATGAACTGTACACGTCACGCCAAGACCCAAGATGACCTGGAATTGGCGCGTCGATATCTTACTTCGCACTCACCCGGAGGATATAAACTCACGACCGGCGCCGGGATGTTCCACCCCACCATGATAGACACGGCTGACGAGAATCGGAGGATTCATCTCCACCAACCTATTGCGATTCACGACGAAATTTTCCCCGATCTTGCCCGGGAAGTAGTTGGTCAAGAGTTGAGAGTGTGACTCTCAGCATCCAGAGCGATATGACCGATGCGAGCGCACGCATCGGTCTGTCATCCGCGGGCCGATGGCCATCAATCTTATTTCACGCTAGGGGCCGATGTCTATAGTCAATTCCATTGACATTTACACATGTTGCGGTAGGTGCGCTCTAGCGCACGCACTATCCGTTCGCTTGATCGCACCTGCTAGACTGGAGAAATTCCGGTTCGGATAGGAAACCGAACCTATCGCAGCGTATAAATAAATGTTGATTTTACTATAGAGAAAATAGGAACCTCATCAAGCCGGAAATGTCCCGTTTGAGGCGACGATGTCACCTGCAGACTCATCCTATGTTGGCGCGATGAAACCCAACTCAAACGGACGTTAGGCGTACCTTCCAATCATCACGTTCAAATCGATACCTAATGGATACCATAATTCCAACGTTAAGCAAAATGTTCAGTGATAGACTTCGCGTCGTATTCGCCCTGATGTTTGTGATCATGGCGGGAATATGGTGCACCACTCTGAAAAACTCGCGGCCGGTGATACATGGTGAAACCGAGACTTTCATGGCGTACTACGGAAACCCAACCGGCGGATTTTGGAGCGAAGTCGCAAAGTTCTTTGACCCAACACCTACCGACTGGGACAACTATCAGGCACGGGAGTTTAGTTATGTTTTTGAGTATATTGATGCTCATATGGTGCTACTCTTAAACAAAATTCCCTTCTTTTCGTACGGGTTTCGCAGCATTACGCAGATCACCTTTGCCATCCTAACCGCGATAGTGCTCTATTTCATCGCTAGAAAACTGCTCCCCACGTTTCGGCGGATATCATGCATGGTGTTAGCGATGCTTTTTCTGCTGACACCGCAGATGCTCGTCATGCATGGCATATATTTTCGATGCGGAAAGACCATGGCTGCATTCTGGGCCGCTCTCGGGATACTCTGTCTTATTCATTGGTTGAAACCGCCAACCAAGCCGCACAATGTGGTTGTTTACATGCTATTGGGTTTGGGCGCCTTTCTTTCATTTGTCACGGATAAGCAGGGGGTCATGATCGGTTTGTGGCTGATGGGGTTGAGCCTATTGATAGCAGGAATACGGCATCGACGTGAAGAAGAATTCCGGCATCTTTTATTTTTCGCCTCTTCCTTTACAGTAGCTTTCGGCTTTTATCTCGTCTGGGATTATCTGTTGTGTCCATACATCATTAATGCGGTTCGGGGCCACCCTCCGGATCGGAGCTGGACCTCATTGAGTTTCTTCCTGCTTCACGATTTCGACGGATACGTTAGAGGTATATGGAACGGATTTAAGTTGACCGTTCTTCAGCTTCAGTTAGCCGTTGGAAATCTCTGGGACGGCTATTATCTGTCTTGGGGGCTTGCACTTGCTGCATACATCCTCATAGCTTCATCCGCCATTAAGAAAAACCCCCGCACCTCCTCCAATGGCAATTCTAGACGCGGCTTGACAGATTACACTGCGTTGGTATTAATGCTAACGACGGCGTTTTTTTTCTGTGTATTCATGCTAATGCTTCTCTA
>JAAXHD010000270.1:0-24836 GCA_012271015.1 Candidatus Poribacteria bacterium
AAATGGCACTACGATCTGTTTGGCTATTTAGTGCTTCGGCAGGTGGTATCGCCAATAGAGGTTGAACGGATGCTTGAGACAGCGAACAGATGGTTCACGGATCCTGACGCTGCCCCTGAACCGGTGAATGTCACCCAAGACGAATACAGCGGTGTCCTGAACAACGTTCAGTACGGCGACCAGATTTTCGAGCGATTATCGCTGAATGAGAAAGTGATGCGGGTTGTGATGGGCTTGATGTGGAACCGTCCAAGACTCTTCAATTGCGCCTTGGTCTTACAGAAGCAACGTCCCATCTCTGAAGGTGAAAAGGAGAGACTTCATCGCGATACCAGTGGTTTTGAATTCCCCGATGGATTCCATAATCCACATAACGACTACCAAGCCGGCAACGGACAGATCTACAGCAATTTCGTCAATACTGCCATAACGCTCGTTGATGTGCCGACGGACAACGGTTTCATGTGTATCCCCGGGACACACAAATCGCGAATCAAGTTTCCTACGACACTCGACATTGATAATGAGTGGGCACCTGCCATTACTTTTGAGTTGAAGGCAGGGGATTGCCTAATTTTCTCACCGCGGTTGATGCACGGCGCGAAATTCTGGAAAATTGATTACCCGCGTCGCGTTGTCTTCAATCGGTATCAATTCAGCTTCTATTTCAATGAGAACTATAACCTCCCAATAGAAGCACATCGACACTGTATCTCTGACGACGAATACGAATTAGAATCGATCCAACGAAACGAAAAAGGGTTTGCCAAACGGATCCTCAAAAAACTGGAGACAGGAGAGGAACTATGCTGACACAAGAAGAAAAGTGGCATCTCGATCTGCTTGGCTATTTTGTGGTACGTAATGCCGTCCCGAAGTCGGATGTCGAACTGATGAAGGCACAGATGTTTGAGTGGTACGAATGGGATACGGACGATTTCAAGTTCCCAATGCGAATTAACGCGCCAGAGGGAAAACCGTGGTGGGTCTACAACATGCATTACGGACACGAAACGTTCCAACGGCTCATCTTAAACCCAGAAATCCTGCGCGTCGCGACTGCCCTGACCTGGAACCATCCGCGCGTTTTCGATGTTGTCGCGAATATCTGCTACCCCAACGCTGATGGTTTGGAATTGCACGGCGGACATAAAGGCTGGTTCCGAAGTCCACACCACCAATATCAAGTCGCCAACGATGAGATTTTCGCTAGCTTCTTCAATCTCTCTGTCTCGCTCGTTGATGTGCCCCCCGGCAATGGATTCGCCTGTATTCCGGGAAGCCATAAATCCAATTTTCAGTATCCAGAATATATCACCATGGACGACGCATCTCCGACGGTTCACAATGTCCCCGTGAACGCTGGTGATTTCATCGTATTTTTGCCGAACACACGGCACGCTGGACGACGATGGAACTATAATAAGTATCCACGGATGACTGTGTTCTTGCGCTGGGTCTATGCGAAGCAATTCCATCATGTAGACTCGTCTCGGTGGCTCCCGTTCGATGCACATAAAGACGAGATTCCAGAAGCACTCCACGAATTGGAAAGCCGCGACCACGGGCAACGGAAAGCGTTAGACCAACTGATAGTCCCGTTCAAAGTGGACGTTCCGGAATGACAGTTCTACCAAGCGAATCCTCAAAAAAGTTTTGACGTGAAGCCAGAAAATTGATAAACTATATAAAGAAACGACTCTTTGTATTACAGGACTGGAGAAACAGATGACAGCCCCGACGAATCGAGAAGTGATTGCCCAGTGGCGCGATGAACCCGCTCCACTGCTCGCATTGCTACACGCCTTCCACGACCGAGACGGGTTTATATCGGAGGCAACTCTTCGCGACATCGCAGTCGGACTTCGGATCCCGCTTGCTGAACTCTTCGGTACATTAACGTTCTACCACCATTTTTCCCGAGAAACGCCAGGGCAAGACGCGCCGCGCGTCTGTACGGGACCCGTCTGTCGGTTGCAAGGCGGACTGGAAATCCTTGAAGCACTCAAACATGAAGGAGCAACCCCAATGCCGTGTGCAGGAAGGTGCGACGATTGCGTGCCAGTGCTGAAAGGGCATCAGGTACTCGTCGGAAAACAGGTAGATACGCTCTCCGTACAACCCACTCCTTTACCCCCACCATATCCAGGTGATGGCGAGGAATGCATCTTCGCTGAAATTCGAGAACCTGAGCGCAATACATTGGCGGGTTACCAACGTACCGGTGGCTATGAAGCCCTGACCCGTGCCTTGACGTCCCTCACACAAACAGATGTGATTGAAACGCTTAAAGAGAGTCAACTTGCGGGTAGAGGTGGCGCGGGATTCCCAACAGGCATGAAATGGGAATCGGTTTTGAATGCCCCCGGCGAACCGAAAACGATCGTCTGTAACGCAGATGAAGGCGAACCCGGTTGCTTCAAGGATCGGGTTATTCTTGATTATGCGCCACATGCTGTAATTGAAGGGATGACGCTCGCCGCTTACGCTACGGGGGCGACGCGCGGTTTTATCTATCTCCGATATGAGTATCCAGAAACTTTGAAAATACTTGAACGCACGCTCTTAGAAGCAGAAGAAGCAGGACTGCTCGGCAATGCCATTCTCGGTGAAGACTTCAACTTCCATATTTACATCCGACGCGGTGCTGGTGCTTATGTCTGTGGGGAGGAGGGATCGCTATTGAACAGTCTGGAAGGGAAACATCCATTTCCAAGGAATCGCCCGCCTTACCCTGTAACACACGGATTTGAGGACCTGCCCACCGTTGTAAATAACGTGGAAACACTCGCCGCCGCTGTCCAGATCGGACGACACGGCGCAGCGTGGTATAAAAATCTCAGCCACAACGAAAACTTGGCAGGTACAAAGATTATTAGCCTTTCGGGCGACATCCAGAGACCGGGGAATTACGAGGTCCCATTCGGACTTCCGTTAAAGACGCTTCTTTACGGATGGGCAGGTGGTGCGCCAGAGGGACGCGAAATTCAAGCGATTACGACAGCAGGATTATCCGGTGGGTTTATCGCTGCCACCGACTTTGACATTACTATTGATGAACCGAGTTTCCAAAAGGTGGATGCGATGCTTGGCGCAGCCGGAATTATGGTGTTTGATGACACGCGAGATATGCTTGATGTCGCACGCAACGCAATGGAATTCTTTGCCGAGGAATCTTGTGGAAAATGTTTCCCCTGCCGTATCGGTACACATCGACTGACAGAACTTTTGTCCGAGCCTTTGCAACCGAATTCGGAGGCATTGATTTCGGAGATTGGTGCAGTCATGCGAGCAACGAGCGCGTGTGGACTCGGGACGGCTGCACCAAACATTACAGATAGCCTGATCCGTATTTTTAACAATTAAATTTGGGCGGTGTTTCCGTTGTCAATACCGATCTAAAATTGTTAAAAAACTCACTTTAGGTTATGAAAAGTTTTTTAATAATTGGAAGACTGCAAGGACAACGGACGCAGCAGCTCAGATTTAATCGTCAAAAGAATGTGGAACCGCGGTTTTATTTTTCTTTGCGCCATCGTGTTCGTTGTCGGTTTGGTAACAGGACCGGTCCAGATGCTGTTTCCGGTCTACGCGGAGACAATTTTAGAGGAGACCGCGCTGTTTGCGGCATTGCTGCGTGCCCTGCCCATCGGATTAGGTGGAATCTCTGCCCTAATAGGTGGGACGCTCAGCGATCGGTTCGGACGAAAACCAACGATACTTATCGGAATGACAGGCGCGATTGTCGTAGGTGCACTTTTCACGACAGAAACGCCGTTGTTTATCTGGGGCGTTCTCTGTTATGAAGGCATCGCATCCGGGTTCAAGACTGCAGGTGGTCAAACCTATCTCATTAGCGTTGTGCCATCAAATCGATTAGGGTTGGCGACAGCACTGTACTTTATCAATATGACTGTTGGAAGTGCGGTTGGTAGTGCCATCGCAGGCGAAGTCATCGATCGCATCAACTATAGTACCTTCGGGATCGGAGCTGTAGTTTTGGCGGGTGTGTTTTTTGTAGGTGCGTGTTTCTTTTTACCTCGGTTGGCACGACAGCACTCTTCCAATAGCCAACGGAAGCAAGGTGGGATATGGAAATCAGCCCTTAATATTGCGGCGTATATAGATCTAACCCGGTGCCGGAATATACAGATGCTGATCGGTTTACGGGTTTTTCCGACCTATTATTGGGGCTCTGTGAACCTACTCATGCCGATTTTGATCTCTCGTATCGCTGGCGTTAAAGCAACAGGCTACTATGGTGCGATGAGTCTGCTATTTGCTTTTGGGTGCCAATTGGCTGTTGGAAGAATATGTGATGCGATTGGGCATCGGAGGCCTGCTCTCGTGGCGAATGCTATCGCTACACTTCTCGCTTTTGGTATGGCGTTTTTTCATGACTCCTTAATCGCTCTGGAAGTTTTTGGGATACTCGGTGCAGGCGCGGCGTGGGGACTTTCAACGACTATCCCTCGATTTATCAACGAATTCACCGAGCCTCATGAGAAGGGGCACGGGGTCGGTCTCACCCATTTAGCGTGGAGTACTGGGTTCCTCCTCGGCTATGTGGCAAGCGGTTTTTTGATTAACTTCTCTGTTCACGTTCCATTTATTGTGGCAGGAATTTTCCTGATTTTTTCAACAAGTATTACCTACAAACTTTTTAACGATTCAATCTGAACTGCTGCATCGCATTGTCCCGCAGGTTTCTCTATAGGAAACCTGCACAAAATACAGAGGTCGGGTCGTTAAGAAACCTTTCATAACCTGAAAAAGGTTGTTTAATAATTTTAGATCGGCGTTGACAACGGAAACGCCGCCTATACATAATCATTTAAAAAATTTCAAACGAAGGAAGGAACGCCTAATGATTATTGCAGAACTCGATTTAGAAAATGCGGAACATCGTGAACTCACCAATTCCGAATGGCGCTATGGCGATGGTCTCGTTCCGGGTGAACCGAACGGGGGTTTGGTTAACCTGATGAAAGAGAGTCCCGCCCGTCATGCTGATTACGACGATTCAGGTTGGGAAATTTGTGAGGACATCCAAGCGGTCATCTCTGAAGGACTCTGTTTCGGTTGGTATCGAATTACCGTGACACTTCCAGAGGAAGTTGATGGGACCTCAATCGCCGGTTCAGAGGTATGGTTCCACACGTGTATCGACGACTACGGCGAAGTCTGGATCGATGGTGAAATTGACTTGGCTTTTGGAGAGTCAGGGCGTGGTGCCGCTTCGGGTTTCAATACCCCTCAACGCGTTGTGGTTACGGAAAGTGCGGAACCCGGTGCGACACATGCCATCGCATGCTTGGCGATCAATGGTCCACTTGCCAGACCGGGGGGTGGTATTTTCCTCCGTTTCGCGAAGCTAGAGTTTGAGCAAGAGTAACTCGCGAGACCCTGTAGGGACGGCTTTGTGCCGTCCCACGCTTGTAATAAAGGAAAAAACTTGCGTAAAAAAGCAGTCGTCTTACTTAGTGGCGGGTTAGATTCAACAACAACACTCGCCATCGCTCACGATGAAGGTTACGACACATATTGCATGAGTTTTCGGTATGGTCAGCGACACATAGTGGAACTACAGTGTGCCAAAAACATCTCAAAAGCATTAGGTGTCAAACAACACATTGTCGTTGACATTGACCTGCGGACCTTCGGATCATCAGCATTGACGGAAACCGATATCGAAGTTCCAAAGGACAGATCTGATTCGGACATGGGAAACGGCATCCCGATAACTTACGTTCCCGCCCGAAACACAATTTTTCTCTCCTACGCGCTCGCCTGGGCTGAAGTTCTCGTTGCTGATACTATTTTTATCGGAGCCAACGCCATGGATTACAGCGGCTATCCAGACTGCCGTCCAGAATATATAGATGCCTATGAAACGCTGGCAAACCTCGCGACACAAGCCGGGGTTGAAGGTAAAACAAAATTGAGAATTCGCGCTCCACTTATTGATAAAACGAAAGCAGAGATTATCCAAATTGGAGCGGCACTCGGTGTCGATTACAGCCTTACCTTAAGTTGCTACGACCCAGATGCTGAAGGTCGAGCATGTGGTAGATGCGATAGTTGCCTGCTCCGAAAGAAAGGCTTTACAGAGGCTGGTATCCCTGACCCGACGCGCTATCAATAAATGTGACATCACGCTCTTCTTGTAGACCTCCCTTAATGTTTGGTAATTGACTTTCTCCTTGATATTTGTCAACGATCTATCCTATAATATCTCCATGAGACAAGAATACGATACGATAGGAAAAGATATTCTGGAGGAACAGAAGCATGCAATTTGATAGTCTAACGCCACCTACGGTTGAGGAGCTGATCACCTGTGATACTGAGATTATGAGCGGCACCCCGGTGTTCAAAAATACCCGTGTTCCGATAAAAAACCTCATCGACTATTTAGAGGTTGGGGAAAGTCTTGATGCCTTTTTGGAGGACTTTCCGTCTGTCAGCCGTGAGCAAGCGACCCAAGCGTTAGAACTCGCGAAGGAGATGCTTTTAACACACGCCTATGCACATTCTCATTGATGAATGCTTGCCTACTGATGCCCCGGCTACAGGAAGTCCTACGAACTATTCAACCTCACCAAATCGTTTATATTCCTTCCTAAGAATTCAGCGTGATTCTTCTGATAGAACTTTCTAACTGCCCCTAAGGCCTAAAAATATGGTAAAAGCTGTTTTCTTTGATTTTTATGATACACTCTGCACGTGGGGACAGCCCCTTATAGTGCATCTCCAGAAAATTGCAGATCGATACGGTTTTGAAATTGACGCAGCCCGCTATGCAGCAGCTCGCGAGAATCTCTATGCGGAGGCATCAGGCTCTGATCCCACTACGCACGCACTCCTTGAAACGATGCAAGAGATCATTGAGAGTTACTACGAATTTGTAAAGGCTCTCGGCGTTCAGGAACATGTGGAACAGATGACATGGGAACTCTTGCAATCCGCACACTCGCTTTTTGCCGCCAACGCCGCGACTCTCTATGAAGATACCGTTCCGACACTTCAGCATTTACGAGACACGGGTCTCAAGTTAGCAATTGTCTCCAATTGGGATACGCCGTTGAACCCGCTTACCGAAAGGCTCGGTATTGCACACTATTTCGATATAATCGTCGCCTCGCACGATGCGCGCGTTAGGTCCATCAAACCGGATCCACATATTTTTAACTACACACTGGCGGCGATCAGCGTTTCGGCGGAAGAGGTCATTCACGTTGGGGATACTTACGAAGCGGACATCATTGGGGCTCAAGGTGTAGGGATTCGTCCTATACTCATCGACCGAGACGGCACGCAAGGTGGTAGGTGGGATGAGACGATCCAGAGTTTGTCCGAATTACCGGAACTGCTTTCCGTCGCGGAGTGCTTGCGCTGAAGGGGTAGCATCCTTTGATTACGAACCTACCCGAAACGACGTGGAGGGGTTTTTGATTGGGCGTTTCTTTGAACAGAAACCGAAGCAATAAAAAATGATAAAAGCTGTTTTTTTTGATTTTTACGAAACATTGTATTTTCACAGGCATTCACTTGAAGAAAACCTTGAAAGAATCGCTAAAAGGTATGGCGTTGAGGTCAATTGGGAACGCTGTGAAACAGCAATGGAACGCCTGTTTACTGGCACATCGGCACCCGACCCTTCTACCGATTTTTCTTTGCTGGAATTGTCGATAACTGTGATGAAGCGAGAATGCGAATTTATAAGAGAAGTTGGTATTGAGAAGCACGTGGAACAAATAGCGTGGGAGTTGTTGCAATCTGGACACTATCTCTTTGCGGCGAACAGTTCCGCACTCTACAGTGATGTTGTCCCGACCCTTCAGCATTTTCGGGATGAAGGCTTCAAGTTAGCGATCGTTTCCAATTGGGATACACCGCTGGATCCACTCACCGAACGGTTGGGGATCGCCAAGTATTTTGATGCGATTGTTGCCTCGCATGATGTGCGTGTCAGATCCGAGAAACCGGATCCACATATCTTCAATTACGCGCTTGAGGCGGTCGGTGTTTCAGCGGAAGAAGCCGTCCATATTGGAGATACTTATGAGGCGGATATCGTCGGAGCAGAAGGGGTAGGGATTCGTCCGATACTGCTTGATCGAGACGGCACACAAGCAGGCAGGTGGCGTGAGATGATTCAGAGTCTGTCCGAATTGCCCAAACTATTCGCTTAATTCCTGGTTCAGCAAAGGTAAGGTTTCATATCCCGTAAGATTGATCTGCTTATTTCATCTTTATTCGTCCCCATGTTGTCGTCGCTTTTCCAGAAAGTTGGACCGATAGAAGCTCTCCAGCCATTGACAATTTGATTTCATCTTCGGTGAGGACGACGCTCCAGATTCTGATCTCGTCAATGAGACCGTTCCACGCCTGGGCGTACCCTTCATTGAGTATGCCAATCCATATAGATTTTTCACCCTTGCCAACTTCATCTTCGGGATGATCTACTTCGTTTTCGAGTTCGCCGTTGACATAGAGTCGTTGTTTCTTTGTTTTCCCGTTATACAGGTAAGTGAGATGCATCCATTTCTTGTCTTCTAAGGTGGATTTCGATGAAATTTGCTGGCCGTCTTTGGCGTTAATCCTTGCCCAGAATTTGCTCTCATTCCACGAAAAGAGATTGTAAACATCCGCATTCTGCCATGCTGCGCGTTTGGAAACAATACCTCTGGCAAGGGCATCTGTCCCAAAAGGTTGAACCCAGGCTTCAACGGTCAACTGTTTCATGCCTTCGAGATCGGCACTATGCGCAACTTCGACAAAATTCGCTGCATCTCCGTCAAATTCAAGTGCGCCGTTGATTTTGCCCTTGACCCATTTCAAATTACCTTTGATGTTGGCTCGATTTCCATTGTCAGAGGCATCTTTGGGATTTTTCCCCGCACCGTCATCAAAGGGTAAATAGAGCAGCAATGTATTTTCATCGACTGCTTGTGCCGCGTAGATACCGACAACAAGCACAAGTGCCAAACCAAAAGAAAGTATGCGCATGCTCGTTCCTCCTTGTGTTTCCTACAGGTATGCATCTACTCACTGAACCGCGAGCGCAGTGCCCATAAACCTTGTCCGGGTTCACTGATGTAGAAAAAGCCGTCGTCGTTGAACCCATCGGCAAGCGTTGCGGGATTGTATTTAGCAATCACTTCGTTTACAGGTGCCCATTGGTAGCCGACGGATTCAATCTCGGCTTGGGTGAGGTGTTCGGTTGCATAAGTGACCTTGAAACGTCCTTCGGTACTGCCGTGAATCAAGTGTGCAGCGGCGGATAGATTGTTTTGCAACTCCAGGTTTTCTGAGACAGCGTTGAGCGTCGCGGGTGTACCGCGATAACCGTACTTTCGGATAAGTCGGTCAATCTCAGCGTCCTCTCCGAACTCATGGAGTCCGGGCGCGATGATAGTCAATTCGCCATCGTCTGCCATCGCCATCCGCGTGCGATAGATTGCCTTGTTGCCGAGCCATGTGCTTTTAAACTCCCTCGGATCCAAGTAGACAACCACCTTTGATAGCGGTTCCTCTAAGAACGTCATATTAACGGCTCTGCTCAACTCGGCAGCGGTCTCAAAGGTGTGTGCGTCATCTCCGACATAAAGACCACGCATTACACGCTCACCTGATGCGTCTGCGTCCATAACGCTCATGACATACACAATACCGAGTGATTTCAGGTAGTGTGCGTGTGCGTAATTCAGCACTCTCCTGACAGAGGTATCCGTTCGTCCCATGAGCCGTTCCATCCCATCTACGGCACCGAGGAAATGGGATTTGTTGATCATTTCAACGCCACCCACACCGACGAGGATGTTCTTAAATCCGTTGGCGATACCGATAACCTCATGTGGAATCACTTGTCCAACGGAGATGATGAGTTCGTAGTCCCTCTCAACGAGATGGCGATTTACGGCAACAGGTATACTGTAATCAAGTTTGCCGCCCGACACCTCCTGCACGAACTCCGATGGGACTTCACCGAAGTGGTGGAGTCCGGTCCGCCAGTGATGGACATGATAGGTCGCTTTGGGCAGATCGCCGTACATCTCAGCAATTTGCGGTTCGGTCATCGGGGCATGCGTGCCGATAGCGGGGAGGATATCGAAGGTGGTGCCGTTGGCAGTATCCCATAATTCGTAGAGAAGTTGGGTGAGTTCGCCAGCGTTTGAATGGAGGCGTGTTATATCCGGCGGGATTACCAATATCTTTTTCGGGATACCGCCTAACTTGAGGAGTGCCTCGTGTAGGAATGCGCGTTTATCTTCGGTTGTGATGACGGTGTCTTTTCCACCGTGTACAATATAGGTCGCCATATTTTTATTTTCCTTGCGGTTCGGTTAGGTGAATCGTAGCAATAACGTCTCTCTCCGTATATCCAGCGCGTCCGCCCCTTCCCAGTAACGGGTGGGGACCCCGGTTGCACTTACGCGCAGAGGTCAAAGAAATCCATCTTTTACTTTCCCGTGCGGTTCGGTTGGTATCGCTTGTCTACGGCACGCGGCGCGTGCCTACTACTTTGTCTGAATTAATAAGAGGCTTTAATGGAACTCCATGTTGTACTTAACTTATCTTGGGGTTCGACAGGTAGCACCAAGTCTTCAACGGCATCACCGATAAAGATGTTATCAATATAGACAAGCCCATAGTTGCCGAATTTCCCCGTTTTGAAGTTCCCGTCTTTCCCTTCTGTCGCTGGATCCACCTTGTCAAACGGAGTCTTATCCTTTCGTTCCTTTAACTTGAACGTGAATTCATCACCGGTGAGGATCAGTTGTGCGCGATACCAGATTTCGGGTTTGTTTTCTACTATCCCATCTTTGATCTTTCCCCAACCGCCTTGACGTTTGTAAAAGTGGTACTCTCTGCCACCTTGCCGCCTATCACTTAAATAAAACTTCTCGCCCTCCTGAAAGCGGAAGACAACTCCCATATAGAAGTCATCAGGGAACATCATATCCCATTCAGCGACATAATCGTCCCAACTTGCATCCCCGACGACATAGATAGAACCACCGACATCATGCCGTGATTGATTAGATGCCTTGTCAGCAGTTAATAAGACTTTATTACTAGCTTTTTTCGGATCGGCAACAACTTCTGCAGTTGTGCTCCCGTCATGTCCGACCTCCCATTTACCGGGTTCTGCTCCGATCTCATCCTTCTCAAAGTCATCATGAAACAACAGGACTGCCGATGCCTGCATCACTATACCGATGCTCAGCAAAGGCACAACAATTTTAATGGCAAGTTTTACTTTTTCGGAAACTTGATTACATCGAAAAAGAGATGAATATCCAAAACGCATTTTCTTCTCCTTATTGGAACAGCACAAGGTTAAAAAACTTGCCAATGCAAGTCAATCAGGATTTGGATTTACGCTTTACCCTTGGTTACAAAGGTTACACTGACATCAATAGAGTTGCCAGCAGCGTCAGAGACTTTACCCTTAATAACACAGGTCGTTTCGTTGACGAGTTCTCTACCTTTGACAAGCTCAAGTGTGCTTTTGGTGCCTTCAACTTTACCAAGCCAACCGACATCATCCCCGCCTTATGAAACCCCTAAACAATTTTGTTATTCGTGGTAACTCATTACTAAACTCTGGACGATTTTAATTTTATCCACCTTGCGCTCGGCTGGACTTAGGGTTTCTTGGCTTTTTTATTTCCAACCTTTGAAGAAACCCTCGCCAGCAAAGCGTCAGAAAGCGCGTCTACGAAGGCGTTACTACGCTACGACGGGGTTTTTCAGAACGCCAATGCCCTCAATTTCAATCTCAACGACATCACCGGCTTTCAATGCGCTCGTTGTGCCGGGTGTGCCAGTAAAGATTGCATCCCCCGGTTCAAGGGTAATCGCTTGCGAAATAAAACTGACAACCGTTGTTACTGGGAAAATGAGATCGGCAGTCGTCTGTTTCTGAACGACTTCGCCGTTGATGCGGGTCTCCAATTGCGCATCGGTGTAATCAACATCAGTCGCAATGATGGGACCAATGGGACCAAAGGTATCGGATGCCTTGGCACGCCACCACTGCATGTCGTTGCTCTGCCATGTGCGTGCACTGACATCGTTGCCGCAGGTCACACCTAAGATATTGGCAGATGCCTCTTCTGGTGTTGCTTTCCGGGTCCGTTCCTTCATTATGACGACGAGTTCCCCTTCGGCGTGTATTTCATCATCGCCATCGGGCAATTCGATGTTGCCCTCTGGATCATTGATACAGGAAGGCGTCTTGATGAAGATCTCAGGGTTTTCCGGTTCTGGAGCACCGTCTAAATGGCTCCGATAATTCAAGCCGACAGCTAACACCTTTGTGGGTGTGGTCGGTGCAAGTAGTTTGACATCTGCCAATGCGACGGTCTCACCCGTCTCGCTATATTCACTGAACGGGCATCCGGATAGGACGCTCAGATTGTCTCCTGATACAATGCCGTAACTGATTGTTCCATTTAATTCATATCGTGCTAACTTCATATTTCTAATTTTCCTTTTGGATAAGCTGGTATAAGAATCGCGAGCATGGGGAAATCCGCAGAAATACCCAAGCAAAAACACTCGCTCCTACAGTCAAT
This sequence comes from Candidatus Poribacteria bacterium, assembly GCA_012271015.1. Classification (GTDB taxonomy): domain Bacteria; phylum Poribacteria; class WGA-4E; order WGA-4E; family WGA-3G; genus WGA-3G. The sequence goes on from JAAXHD010000270.1 coordinate 12,588, forward strand.
CGCGGCTTAATCGATAAGCCGAAGTCCGTTATATTCTACCGCGTGGACGAGGGTCTGTCAATTTATTTCTTGTGATTAGTTATCAGTTGCCAGCAGTCAGTAAGCGTCGCGAGCAGTTGTCTGAATCAGGATTTTCAGAATAGTAAGGGGACCCGATAAGTCGGGCTTATAAAGCCCTCCCACAGGCAGGTTTTCGAGAATGGAATGGTTCCGGGCGTGAACTGTAATAATTTGACATTCCGCTCGAAATGTGCTACAATTCCTATACAATTTATAACCTTGTAATAAAAAACATATAGTGAGACTTAAATGATAAAGATTGGAATTGTTGGTGCATCGGGGTATAGCGGTAGCGAATTGTTGCGCTTCCTCGTCAACCATCCCGGTGCACTTCAAGTAGCACTCTGCACGTCCGAGACCTACGCAGGACAGTGTATTGATAGTGTCCTTCCGAATCTTCGAGGGTTTCTATCGTCGAAATTTGAAGCCTTAGATCTTGACTCCCTCAAAGACAGAGTGGATGTCGTGGTTCTCGCCGTTCCGCATAAAGTGGCGATGTCTTTTGTGCCGAAAATTTTGGCACAAGGCTTACGCGTCGTGGATTTCAGTGCGGATTACAGGCTCGAAGATGCCGAAACCTACGAAGCCTGGTATCATGTGGAACACACGAGTACATCGCTCATGTCCAAGTCTGTGTACGGATTGCCCGAACGTTATCGCGATTGCATTCGTTCCGCCCAACTCGTCGCGAACCCAGGATGTTATCCAACAAGCGCAATACTTGCAGCAATGCCGTTCGTTAAACTCGGGGTCGTGGCGTTAGATTCCATCATCGTCGACTCGAAGTCGGGCATCTCAGGTGCTGGTCCGAAACCGAGTGAAAACACACATTACGCGAATCGAGAGTCCAATTTTATCGCTTACAATATCGGGGCCCATCGGCATACACCAGAGATTGAACAGGAGTTGAGTGCTGTCGCATCTGAACCGGTTCGCGTGACGTTCACACCACACCTTGTGCCGATGACACGCGGCATCCTTAGCACTGTCTACATGCGTTTCACAGAAGATATCTCTACAGAGGAAGCCCTTAATATATACGCAAAGTTCTATGCGCATGAGCCGTTCGTTCGTGTGCTTCCAACCGGCACATATCCACAAACGAAGGCAGTTCTCGGCAGTAACTATTGCGATGTTGGGCTTGAAGTAGATGCGCGGACACGCCGTATCGTCGCGATGGCAGCAATTGACAACCTTGGTAAAGGCGCAGCCGGAGCCGTTGTGCAGAATCTCAATCTGATGTTCGGCTTCAAAGAGACTGACGGACTGAAGGTGCCAGGGATGATGCCGTAGAAGGGCTATCAGCCATCAGCTGTCGGCAGTCAGTAAATTCTTGTGGGAGTTACAATATTTGTTGATGCCACAAACATCTTTTTACCGAAAGCCGAAAGCCGAAAGTCGAAAGCCGAAAATTATGATTGTTGCTGGAGAACCCTCTGGTGACCTGCACGCTTCTCATGTCGCACGCCGACTCACGGCACTTCGTCCAGATATAACACTCTTCGGCATGGGCGGCGACCAGATGGAAGAAGCATCGGTAACACTCGATTTCCATATCCGAGATTCCGCTGTCATGGGGTTTGCCGATGTTATCACTGTCCTGCCGATGTTCCTTCGGAAACAGGCGCATCTGAAACGGCGCATCCGTGAGGAACGCCCTGATATTCTTCTCCTTGTGGACTTTGCGGAATTTAATATGCCGTTAGCGAAGTTCGCTCAGAAGCACGGTGTTCCAGTCGTGTATTACATTCCCCCGAAAGCATGGGCATGGCGTGCGAAGCGGGCACAGAAATTGGCAAAGTGGGCAAACTTTGTCGCCGCAATCTTCCCATTTGAAGCAGAATTTTACCGAAATGCGGGGGCGAACGCCGAATTCGTTGGGCATCCGCTCGTCGATTTCGCACAGACACCTCTCAGCACACAAGCCGCACGCAAACATCTCAACCTAAAGGGATCGGGGTTAGAAACCCTTCCCACAAGCGATGAGAATACACCTGTCATTGGGTTGATGCCGGGGAGTCGCCGTTCCGAAATCCGACACATCTTTCCAATCATGCTAAGAACTGCGGCGAACATCGCTCAAATCTACCCAAATGCCGAATGGATCCTCCCGTTAGCCCCAGGAATTTCACATGAACTCATCGCAAAGTGCCAACAGGAGCAAAACCAACCAGGGATACAAATTCCACACATCAAAATCGTGGAAGACGGGACCTATCCGGCAATGCGAGCATCAACACTGTTGCTGGTTACCTCTGGTACAGCGACGCTTGAGGCGGCATGTATCGGCACGCCAATGATTATCGTCTTTCGGACCGCATCACTTAACTGGCACATCGTCAGGTCGTTGACCCCTTTGGAACGGAGCGGACTCCCCAACCTTATCGCAGGACGAGACATTGTGCCTGAACTCCTACAGACCGAACTGACACCGACTGCCTTGACGAATCTGTCCCTCGATTTCCTACAGAATCCACAGAAACGAGAAACACAACGGGAGGCACTCCAAAAAGTGCACGCACAACTCGGGACAGCCGGTGCCGCTGAACGAACAGCGGAATTGGTTTTTTCAACGATTCGCCAAGCGTAAAGGTGAGCCATTGAAGCCGTATCAGTTTTTGCTTAAGGTCCACACGCGCCGTTGTTGCGTGCTACCAGTACTGGTTAACAATTCCGATGAAATTGACACACATCCGAGATTTTGCTTTGCTACAGCAGAGAATTCTCGCCACGCCTCTACGCTTTTTATTACTTCCATTGAGTTGGCTCTATACGGCAAGCGTCCAACTACGGAATATATTATACACACACGGTGTATTCAAAACGCGTAGGTTGCCGTGCCAAGTCATCAGTGTCGGTAACATTGTTGTCGGCGGGACGGGTAAAACACCTGCTGTCATCGCCATTGCGAGACATCTCCAAAGAGAGGGAATGCGCGTCGCCATTCTGCTACGCGGGTATAAACGTCATGTTCGAGAACAAGTGACAATTGTCTCGGACGGTGAAAAAGTGCATACGTCTCCTGTAGAAAGCGGTGATGAAGCCTACATGATGGCGAAACACCTCAGGAACGTCCCAATCATTGTAGGTAAATGCCGCTATTCGGCAGGTCAGGTTGCACTTGAACGTTTCAAGGTAGATGTCCTGTTGTTAGATGATGGATTTCAGCATCGGCAACTCGCGCGCGATGTCGATATCCTTACTATTCCCACAACACATCCCTTCGGGAGTCCAGAGAGATTACTACCCGCGGGAACCCTACGTGAACCACTGACCGCCCTACGACGCGCAGATATCATCTTACTGACGCATGCAGACATACCCAACATATCCGCACATATCAAAAAATTGGTGAAACCATTAGCACCAAACATACCGGTGTTGACAAGCACTCACCAGCCGACATACCTCTATTCATTAGCAGTCAGCAGTCAGCAAGAGAGTCTTGTGGCAGGTGAAAACGATAGCAACCGCCACAACGCTCTATCGACAGCCGATAGCCGATTGCTGATTGCCAATATAAAAGAACTTAAGGGGAAACGGGTTCTCGCAGTGTGTGGAATTGGAAACCCAGACGCGTTTGTTGCGACCCTCACGCGATGCTCCGTTGCGAGCGTGGAACTGCTGGCATTTCCCGATCACCACGTCTATACAGAAACCGACAAACAGCAGATAGAAACGACTTTTCAAGAAACAGCGGCAGATCTGATTGTCACAACACAGAAAGACGAGCAGAAATTAGCGGGTTTTGTAGATAACTGGAAACTGCCGATAGTCGTTTTAGCGGTTGGGCTGGTTATTACGGAAGGTGATGAGAAGTTTAATGATGTGTTGCTGGGTTCGAGGTGAATTGCACTGTCCCGCAAGCCTACACGCCGCTTGCGTCGCAATTAGGTCAGTCAGTAAGATCGCGAGCATGAAGAAACACCCAAGCAAAACACTCGCTCCTACAGATGAATTAAATGCTCGGACGATGTTGGTCGATCCATTTGACAGAAAAATGGAGCAGGTTTTCCATAATTTTATCGTTGACTTGGACATCCGCTTGCGTCTCATTCTTCAAACTGGTGACGATGTATAACCCCTTCTGAAATGGAAGGAGTAGCAGGGCGGAGGCATCTTCAAACCCATTCCTTGGAAGACCTGCCGCAGACGAGTTAATTTTAGCGAGAGAGGTCCATTTCCCAAGCGGATCCAACCACATATCATCCAGTCGAATAAAGGGCTGCTCCTGCACTTCTGGATCGGCATGATTCCCATTAAGTGGATTCGGATATTGGAAAATACGTGAGCGCTTCCCGTGCGATGTAGGAGAAAGTTCATAAGTCTCTTCACATTCAACGCCGGTGAGCGGTTCTGGAATCCATCCGGTGCCGCGGCGCTGTTTGGCACTGGCTTTGACATCTTGTCCGGAAACGATGACGACCCCACCTTGGCTGACGAAATTTTTAATCCGATGTTCAGTATCTATGTTTAACCGATAGCCGGCTTTGTAAATTTCGCCATTGCCAATCCATAAAATATCAGTCTTGGTCAACCGATCCGTTCGCAAATTTTGAACCGAGTTGTAAATGATATGATGATCCTGAACATATTCAAACCGTTCGAGGACCGGAAACTCGACAGAGGATGTATTCCCAGTCAGTGCCATGAGTTTAAGCGGCATTGCGATCTCGACTTCCGAACGTTTTATATCAGCCGTTCTGGAAAGCCCATTTCCCGATCCCCAAATTGCCGCATTTATGCCTCTCACAATTCGATTCCGCATCCGTTTTCGGCTACGTGTCCGTTGTTCCGCAGTGCTTATGCCACGTGGCCGCGGATAAACAAGTGGAGCTAACGCCGCATGTCGGACCGGATTACTGTGTACCTGTTCAACAAGGGAAGCGTGTGCTGTAATGCGGGCGCGATTTATCGGTAGCAGTCGATTGTAGATAGGAAATCCACGGCGGAGTTTATTATCAAAACGGCGAAACGCGTTTTCAACGTCCCATCTCCGGCTATAACTCGCATCAATCGCCTTTAAATCAATACGTTCTTCATTGATATTTGTCACATATCCACGAACAACGTTGATACCGTGGATAGGATTGCCATCTTTGTCCGTAATAGCGATATCCTCCGTATCACGCAGGTCCAAAATAGTATCTGTCAAGCCGGTAAGACTGAAAAGCTCCGGCTGGTATTTCTCGGCACTTTCCACAATTGTGCAGTAGCGTCGCGGAAAAACAATATCTGCGTCGCGGAAGGAGCGAAACTTGAACCAAATTTTTTTGTAATTGTTTATAGCGCGCGTGTCTCGAACGGCGACGCGCTCGAAAGGTTCTACGTTATGTTTAACAACAGGCTCTACCTCAAGCCTCTGAATGCTGAAGGCACCAATATGGTATTTGAATTCATAATTCTTTTCCCACTTCGGTGAGTCCTCTGTCAACCGAATTCGCCCCAGCTGGATTGTATAGGGTGTATTGTTTTCAAAGATGATTTCATTGCCTTCTGCACGACACCGCAATCCGCGATCATCTCGGCGGTTGAGTTGTGCCAGATCCTTCTTAAATTCATGTTCATATTCCCATTCGTCTGCGTAGCCGTTGTTGTCATCATCTTTCACATCCATGAGCGCAATATGTTTGTTATTGTAATCTTTGAGAATAGCCGTGTACTCGGCGGTATGTTCACTGAAACGGACTCGAACTTTGACCCGTGTCCCAATCAGGCGCTCGATCAAACGTTCATAACTCTCCTGCTCCAAGTAGGCTACAGATTCTTCGTCCAATTGGCCGATCCTTTTCTCCAAATCGCCGCCACCCTGTTCATACGCCTCAGTGTATCTCTCTAAACGCTTATTCGTGCTTCTCGTGAAACTGCTCCACGCCATGCTAATGGCTTCTTTTAATGCCTCTTTGAGAGCAATGAACATATTCCGGATCTTCCGTCCAACCTTGTAAAGGACAGGCGGATGATAGACCCGCTCAAGCTCCCAGGCGCGTTCTCTGAGCTCACGCGCATTCATCGAATCATGGTAGCGTATGTATGCAACAATCCCTTCATCACGTTCTTCATTGGTGAAGATATAACTTGGTGCATGCCCGCGTTGTCGGGATTCCTCAGAAATAATCTCCATCCCTGTGAATTCCAACCGCATGGTGCCTCGGTAACGTCTACCGTCCTTCATCTGAAAAACGACGTATTTATTCAGGAGCTTCTTAAGAAGTTTGTCCTTTTTAAACAGCCTGATTATATATCCAATGCTACTGATTAAAAAGACGAGAAGGATAACTCCAATGTAGACCTGTGAGTTTGACCACCAACTCCGCGCCTGTTTTTGGACCTCCTCAACGACATTGGATTCTTGCCCAAACGCTGAGTGCAAAAGCAAGAAAAAGATCAAGACAAGAACTAAGCACGTTATTCTCCCTACAGGGATTTTGAAGAAACACCCAAGCAAAAGCCCCCTACGGGGTGGAGAGGGGAATATGAATGTATCTATAAAGCCTTTCATCATCAAGCCCCACTTTTTTTACAGAGATTTGATGCCTAAACCCCATTATCAGGGGGATAGGGTTGAAGAAAACCTCTTAACAGACAACTGACAACCCTTAATAAATACGAACTCCGTTTTCGGCGGCAATCCGCCGGACATTCGCGTTCGCAAGTGGTATTTTCTCTGTAGGCAGATGTTCTATTAATCCGTAGCCATCCGGATAGAGTGCGTCAAAACGCTTTAATGCTATACCCAATGCCAATTCGCCTTCACCGGGCACCTCCTCATCAAGATGGAGCACCAAACCGTTCTGGACGCTGATGTCTTTGATATGTGCCATCGGTGCGATCGGTCCCATGACATCAAAAATGTGGTTAAGCCGCGCCTCGCTCTCATAGACCTGCCGAAGCGTTTGAAAGTGATTGACGAAATCCATGACGATGCGAAGCCTCTCGGAACCGACACGCTCCACCACCTCTCGACAGGTTTCGGGTGAATCCATAATTGAAACTGCATGTGTTTCCATAACAAGCGTCAGTTCGTGTCGTTCGGCATGCTCTGCAATCGGTTTCAAGGTGTCAATCAAACGTTCCATTGATTCTGGTAGATGGTTATCTCGATGAGATGTCCAAGCACCATCGGGGTTGAGGCTACCTGCGCGAAATAGATAATGGTGTGCGTTGAGAGAGACAGCCGTTGCCATGCCGCGTTGGACACTGGCAATACCTGCTTCTCGGATAGTGGCATCTGGATGGAAAAGGCATTCCTCGTAAGTGATGCCGAATTGCACAAGGTCCAGTTTCGCGGCTTCTAACATCTGTACACAGCGGGTAACCGCATCTGGCAGGACAGATGGAATCTCCGCGCTACGGAAATGGAAACTTAAACCGGTAAATTCCAATGCTTTGATTCTATTAATCTCATCCGATGTGAGGGTACGAAAATCCCCACTAATTCCAACAACACCAAGTCTCATATTTTAATTATTCCTTGCGGTTCGATTAGGTCAATTAGATGAATAACGTCACTCAGCGTACATCTGAAGAAATTGAGGAAACACCCTATCAAGGGAAACGCCCAAGCAAAAACACCCCCAGCAAAAACCCCTCCGCTACGCTTACGGGTTACCGTATTGTTAATGTTTCAAAGATAAAAGAAACGTCAAAATTCCACAACCCAGTTGAGACTCTCGTACAAAAACACTCTGGCTCACCAGAAGCCTCTTTACCGACGGCTGATAGATGACGGTTGATGGCTCCTCTTCAGTTTCTCCAGAAGATGTCTTGCCCGTCGGAGGTCTTTCGTATCAAACCCCTCCGAAAACCACATATATATCGGTCTCAGCAAACTGTATGCCTCCCGATAACGGTCCTGCGTGCACCACAATTCACTCAAACTGAGAGCGGCTCGGAGCTCCCACGATTTCGCGCCTTGGCGGCGTGCAATCGCCAATGCCTCTTGAAAATAGGATTCAGCCTTTGTAACAGTGTCGTAGGAGGGGTGTTTTTGCTTGGGCGTTTCCCCGAATTCCTTCTCACCAACCGTCTTGGCCTCTTTACCAAGCACGAGACAAAGTTCGCCTTTCCGACGAGTAAGTTCCGCATCATAGGCACGCTCGCCCGTTCTTGTGACGACACTCAAGGCAGAATCGAGTGTTTGCAAGGCTAATGTATACTGTCCCGCGCGTTGATATGCTTGTGCAAGCAGCGTGAGGAAGAGCGGTAGCAGTAATTCAGCCCGTGTCTTTTCCCATGCCGCAATGCCCTTACGTATCATCGCGATGCCTTCTTCTGAGTGATTCAACTCCGTGAGTGCCCAGCCTTTCATCACTGTTGCAGCGGCTTCCCACAGGGAAAATCCGTGTTCTTGACATATCCGCAGCATTTGCGTTGCGGTGGTCTTCACCTCTTCTACTCTCTCTTGGTGCTGATAAAGCACAGATTTAAAATGGAGCAATACAGCATCACTAAAAGGATGGCTCCTGTTTTCCCCAATTCTTGCGGCTTCAGCAAGTCGTTCTTCAGCCTGCAGAGGATAGCCGAGACACCATAAGAGCGGCGCAGAATATGCGAGCAGTGTCATCCCGGGATCCGCTACGAAGTGCAAGAACGTCGGGACGGGATGGTGCTGCGGCTGATAGAGTTCAATACCTGCCTCAAGATGTGCTAATGCATCTCTGAATTCACTTAAATAGTACAGCGTTGCGCCGAGTGCTCGATGCGCCTCTACCTCAAAAGCTGGATCTCCGGTTTGCTTCGCAATCACAAAACACTGTTCACCGAGTTCACGTGCGGAGAGGAATCGTCCGCGCACGAGATGAGAGAGCCATAATCCGAATAGTATCGGAAAGCGGAGATCTTTTACATGATCAAGCGAAGCATCAGCATCTTTTTCTAAAGTCGGTTCCTGACCTTCAAGTGTTTCCAGCAGTTCCCTCGCTCGCGTATAGGCGACCTCTACCTCCGGTGCAGCATACCCTTTTGTTGCAATGAGCGCGCTCCCAAGAATTGTCTGCAGCTCCAATTCTCGCTGAGCAGTAGCCTCCGACTCTCGTGTGCTGGCGTTCACCGAAAGTTTTTCAAGTGCCGCAAGCCCCTGCATGATATGGCGAATACCCTCCACGTTTGCGGAACGTTCAAGTGCGCGTTGCCCAGCACGGTGCCAATAGTCAATCGCTTTTTCAGGAAGCCCCGCTTCGGTATAATGATAAGCAACCAGCTCCGGTTGGAAACCACCACCGTCTTGCAATACCTCTGCAATTTGTTGATGATACTGCTGCCGCTTACTCCTAAGTAAAGATTGATACGCTGTCTCACGCAGGAGCGGATGTCGGAACGTATAGCGTAGTTGATTGTCAGCGACTTGACTTCGATTGAGGATGTAGGCGTTTACGAGTTTGTTCAACTCACCTTTCAACGACGCGAAATCCGTGAAAAGACGATTTCCCAGATCAAGCCCAGAAGCTACCTCGTGTAATAACTCAGCCGTCCATTCCCTTCCAAGCGTTGCACCGAGTTGGACGATCTCCTTCGCAGCACCGAGTTCATCTAATCTCGCCGTCAGTAAATCCTGCAGCGTTACAGGCACCTCCATTGTTTGAGAGCGTGGATCCGTTACACCGGACACGTCAAATGTGGGAGGGGTTTGTAACCCCGATACATTTTCCAGCATCATCTGGGTGAGCTCTTCAACAAATAGAGGGACACCCTCAGTCATTTCGACAATCCGTGTCAGTGCTCCCGATGGCAGTGCTGTGTCCCCTGCGACGTGCTGAATCATCTCCTCCACCTGTGGAGGCGTAAGTGCTGCCAACGGCAGCGCATTTGCCCACGCCGGACGTAGAAGTTGTTCCAGTACTTCTCTATCAAGGACAGAACTCTCAATATCACTATCGGAGATTTCATCCTGTAGCGGCTGTTCGTCTTCTTCAGGTTGTGAACTTTGCCGAAAATGTTGTGTATCGGTGCGACAGGATAAAACTGCGAAAATCCGAGCATTTTCGATCCGTGTAATCAAGAGTGTAAGAAATTCTATACTGGAAGGGTCAATCCAGTGCAGATCTTCAACGACAAAAAGTATCGGTTTCTGTTCAGCCATCTTCAGTAGCACTTGAACGAGTACTTCCAAAGTCTGCTGTCGACGCTGTCGGCGTCCCCAACCCGATGGGTATGTGTCCTGTTCAACGGGTCTACCATACGGGCGAGCCCCTACACCGGTTCCCGTTTGTTGTTGTACCTCAAGAGGTATCTCCAATAATTCAGCAAGAAGTGGCAGAGTCTCTGGCGCGTGCTCTTGTACTTCACGCTCAGAATTTGAAGGGAACGTCGCATCATCTCCCACGGTCGGGATACTGTAGTTGCGTAGCAAATTCTCAAGTTTGCTAAGACGCGTCTCTGCGGTATCGGTACTGGTAAACTGTACAACGTGCTCTTGGAACAGCGAAAGAATAGGATAGAGCGGACTATTCTGGTAATAGGGAGAGCATCTGCATTCCATGATTACCGCTTCAAGGGAGTGCTCGACGTACTCCTGAATGAGTTGCAAACATCTTGACTTTCCAATGCCGGCTTCCCCTTCAATTAGGAGGGCTCGCCCTTTAGATGCCAGCACCTGTGCCCATCCGTGCTTGAGTGATTCAACCTCGCGCTCCCGTCCGATTAAAGGGGTCAATCCACTCTCGCTAGCAATATCCAATCGGCTCTGTGCCGGGATTTCACCCGACACTTGATACACATGCACCGGTTGCGAAATGCCACGAAGCAGAGAAGCACCGAGGGTAGCCGTATAAAAGAAACCTTCAACCAATTGATGTGTTGTTTCCCCAATGACAATGCTGTTCGGTGTTGCCAACTCTTGCATCCTTGCGGCAATATTTGGCGTTTTACCGACGATGTCAATCGCCTCTGGAGATTCTTCCGCCGATATATGCCAGACGACAACAAGCCCTGTATCAATACTCAGTCGGACGTTGATTTCAACACCAAAGGTAGCCTGCAAATATGGGTTCAGCGTCTCAATAGCGGCAACGATACCTAACGCGGCTCGGACGGCGCGGTGTGCGGCATCTTCGTGGGCAATTGGGTAGCCGAAATAAACGAGGATACCATCACCGAAGTACCGTGCGATATGTCCACTTTGTGCTAAAACCACCTCCATGATACATGTCCGGTAGACCTCTAAAAGATTTCGGAGTTCTTCGGGATCCAATTGTTCGGTGAATGCGGTGGAATCAACAATATCACAGAAAAGGACGGTTAACTGGCGGCGTTCTGCTCCATGCGGTAATGTTTGCTCCACGACAGCGGTATCTACTGCCGGAATTTGACGTGAACGTCCCGGACTCTGAAGGGACGCGCCACATTCACCACAAAATTTGAAGGACGGATTCAGGAATCCACAATTTGGGCAGTGTTTGTGATGCATAATTTTTTATTGCCTGTCGGCTGTCGGCTTTCGGTTTCCATCGGTTAAGAGGTCTTTTGGTACACCTATCCCTCCGGCTGGCGACTGACAACTTTTTACTTTCTGAACTGATTCAGGTATTCTTCTAACTCCGCATCCCTCGGATCCAATTTGTATGCCTCTTGATAATAATCAAGTGCCTTATCGGTTCTGCCTACCTTCATATAAAATGAGCCGAGGTTGCGGTAAGCAACGCTATGCGTGGGTTTCAGATCCAGAGCACGGATGTAATGATCACGAGAGCGCAACAGATAGATTTTTGTCTGTCCAATCAGGACGTTAAGCGTTGTTTCATTTTCCCAACGCTGTCTATATACCTCTCCACCGAGGTGTGTCGCCTCTTCCTCAATAGCATCAGCGACCGCTTCATCTCGTGTTTTGAGCGTGATTGCGCCGGAACCTGTTTTGTCAATAGCGACTTTAAGTTCAGCGATTGCCTCATCAACAGTGCTATCCCTCAACTCCTTCTCCCACGAGGGCCAACTCGGTCCGGCGTATTTGAGACCTTGCTCGTAGTAGACAGTCCCAAGGTCGTTATAGATTTCAGCGTTTTCGGGACGCATCTTTAACGCTTCGCTGTAAAGTTCAATAGCCTGCTGATATTTTCCAGCGTTGAACGCATCGGTAGCATGCGTTCGGAGTTGCTTGAATTCTTCACTTTCCAAATTAACGGCGATTCCCAATTCTGCCTTGTCTCTGCCGAAGAAGTAGATACCGCCAATGAGCAGGACAGCAAGACAGAC
>JAAXHD010000270.1:24841-29251 GCA_012271015.1 Candidatus Poribacteria bacterium
AGATTGATTCAACCCAAAACCTCTTGTTACCGACAACCGACAGCAATGACGAAGTCATTGCGTACTGACAACCAATTCTCCGATGACTGATAAACATTCCCTTTGATAGTTGTTTTATAAGCATCCATTCCAACTTAGAATGCTCCAAGAACCGGTGGATTGTTACATCAAAACCCCTTAACTGAAAACTGGTAACTGACAACTGATAACTATAAAAACACTTATCTCCGCCGATTGTTTCTATTAAAAAAAGTGACAGGGATAGCTTGATGGACTCCGTCTCGTTGAAAATAAACTTGCGCTCTACTTTGGGTGCGGATACGGTCATCCATAACTTTAAAAATTTCAAGCGAAGGAATCAAGGTATCGTCAATTTGGTAGATAAAATCCCCACGTTCCAACGTGTTCGCCAACCCACTGTCCTTATCAACGTGTGTGACAATAACACCGCGCTGCTCATATTTTCGTGCCATCGCCTTATCCGGCTGGGCAAGCGATATCCCCCACCCGGGTGGTGCATAATTCCACTGCCGGGTTTTCAGTGTGAATTCAGTCTGCCGCTTTTTCCCGCGTCGGATAAATTCGCACTGGACGGGTTGATTGAGTGGAAGCAGACGCGTGCGTGCGTTAAAGTCCTGTTCGTCTTTTATCCGCTGCCCTGAAATGCCTACAATGACATCTCCCCGTTTAATGCCTGTATCAGCAAGAGGGCTGCGTTTACCTATTTCCGATACCAAAACCCCAGTGTTGCGCGACATTGACAATTTTTCTGCCAATTCCTCAGTTACGGGCTGGACCTCCAGGTCAAAGTAGGGTGGAATAACACTGCCGTACTCGGTAATCTGTTGGACGACCCGCCTCGCCTTATTGACTGGAATCGCGAAACCGACACCTTGTGAGCCACCGCTGGTGGAACGGATGACGGTGTTTATACCGATAAGCTCACCGTGGATGTTCACCAACGCACCACCACTGTTGCCGGGATTAATGGAAGCGTCTGTTTGAATCAGATCTTCATGATACAAATCCTCGACTGTGAGAATGCGCTGTGTTGCACTCACAATACCAACTGTGACCGTGGGTTGCGCATCGCCTAACGACAAGCCGAAAGGGTTTCCGATCGCCACAACCCATTCACCTATCAGCAGGGAATCGGAATCGCCCCACTGAATTTCTGGTAGGGACAACCCATCCGTATCAACTTCCAAAAGAGCAAGATCTGAGAAAAGATCGTATCCGACAACCCGTGCATCAAATTCCCGTCCATCAGGGATAGTGACAGTAATTTTATCGGCATCTCTGATGACGTGATGGTTTGTCAGAATGTGTCCCTTCTTATCAACAATAACTCCAGAACCGACCTCTCGCAAGGCGCGTCTGCGGGGATAGGTAATTTCGCCCCAGAACCATTCATCAAAGGCAGTACGCGTTTCAACGCTCCGGACGGCACTGATATTGACGACTGCGGGACTCGCATTCGCTACTGCTACAACAATTGCCGTGCGCCGCGATGCTCTGACTGCGTTCTGTGCAGCTGTTCTACTTGACTCTGCACCGTAGGCAGTGCTCCAAAGTGTTCCTACAAGTATTGAAATGGAGATTAAGAGTTTAATTGGATAATGTGTCGTGCCCATTGTCTGAACCAGGATTCACCGGATTAGAGGATTCGTTGATAGAAGTCAGAACCGGGATTTTTATGATTTTAAGATTCGCCATGATTACCATATCTCTCATCACGGAAATCCACTTGATAAGATCGAAGAAGCATAGTTCAGAGTTCTTCGATAACTGATAATCACAACTTGCCCGCTCTAAAACTTACCTTGTCAATTTGAGAGAGATACGATATCCCTCCAACCCCGGATCAGTATCAACAATCTCTTGAACCGCTTCGGATGTTCGTCGTTTGGCAGGAAAATCATCGGCACTCGCGCAACGGAGGGCGACTCTTGCCCCGACCGAACTGGCAGCACGTAGATTCTCCAATTCCACTTTATCCAGCGTATCATATGCCGTATGTCCGAAACCTCTACCAGCAGGCGGCGCATCTGGGTCGCCCATGTGGCTTGAAGGCACACCCTTGAGGAAAAACGGAAAATGGTCGGAGTAGGAATGGACCTTTTGTCCAACCGGCATTTCAGTGTGCATCTGCTCGCGTGCGGTATCAAAGAAGGATTCCAATGCGTCCCAACGATGGAGGACTATGCCCTTACGACTTGAGCCTCCCGCGGCATCCATATTGAGCATAAACCGAATATTATCCAACTCCGAGGCGTGTGCATCGACATAACGAAACGCCCCTGTCAACCCGATTTCTTCAGTTCCGAAAGCGATAAAACGGACGGTACACTTCAGCGCATCAGCGGCATAAGTAGATAGTACACGAGAGGCTTCTATGACAGATACCATCCCCGAAGCGGGGTCGTGTGCGCCTTGTGAGATATCGTGTCCGTCGTAATGGCAACCCACAACCACCATCTCCTCAGCATTCTCATTACCGGGCAAATCCGCGACGACGTTCCACGAGGTCCGTGGTTCATTGATGTCGGTTGTCTGGAGTTTTAGTGTTACCTTTCCGTTTTCTCGTGCTATCAATCGCGCCAAGAATTCGCCATCCTCTTTGCAAACGGATATGCCAGGGATAGGGGCACGTCTGTCATTTTGAAGACTTCCGGTTTCGGGTCCGACACCGGGGTGTTCACTGACAAAAATGAATCCACTCGCACCGGCGAGCACAGCTCGCTCAAACTTCTCTTTGCGGTGTACCCATCTTCCGAGGTCAGGTGGTGAGGCACTTTTCGCCATAACCAGTGTATCGGTAGCGGTATCGCCAAGGGCAGTATATTCGTCAGGACTCCCACATCCAACAGAAACAAGCTCCGTGGTGATGTCGGCAGCAGGACAGTAGGGAAGCGATATGCAGTGCAGTGTTCGACGAATCGGTTCGATAACCTCAAGCGTCGCCGTGCCACGTGTCCAGCCAGCGTAGGGATATGTTTCAAGTTTGACATTCTGGAGTCCGTAACGTTTGAAACACGCGGCGATGAAGTTTGCGGCTTCATATTCCTCAGGTGTCCCCGCGAACCGAGCACCGTATTCATCGCATAAGACTGTCAGATTGTCCATCACTTCTTGCGAAGTATAGATGTCACCGACCATCTGCTGGTCGAGTTGCAAATAAGGGTTCTTCTTGCTCATAATTTTTAATTATACCTTGCAGTTCGGTCAGGTGAATTTGATAAATAATGTGCCTTTACGTAGACCCGCCCGCGCCGTTGTTGCGGGCTATGGGTTTGGTATAACGAAGTCCTCTTAACCGACAACCGACTGCTAATTGTTATTTTACCTCGCGGAGGAATAATGCCCGTTTCAACTATCAACGGCGTTTCTTAAACCTGCCTGCGCCGGTGTTGCAGGCGGCGTGTCTGGTAGAAAGTTGGAATCCGACTGGGTTTGAAGAGGTGGTAGCGTTTCCATCCGTGCGTTGGCAATCTTTTTTAATTGCCAGGGGTCAAGGATCCGAATCCGCCGAAACCGTTTCTCGATTATCTGATGCTGTTTGAACTGATTTAGAAGCACCTCCATTTTTTCAACGGAGCTGCCGATTAATTGTGCCAACCGCTTTGTCGAGAGTTTACGTAAAACACACTGCGAACTACGTCCCATTGCTGTACGCCTGTGTTCTGGTGCGTCAGCGCAGTTTTGTAGCAGCAAAGCGAGTCGTGATGCAGGACTTCGGAACACAATGTTCAGAAAAGGGTTCGTCATCCCTCGCCTTGGTTTCTGACCTGCGGTTACGATATTAAAATACTCTGATTTCTCCGAACGCCAGCGGAGATGCCTCTTTATAAAGTTCCCTAAAGTTCTCTGTGGCGGTATCACCAAATGCGGTTTTCGTTTCAAAAAATATTGGAAATTCTTTACAGGAACGACTCCGACAACCGCTTCTGTAAGCGTCTCAGCGGTGACGTTGGGATGTGCTTCGTCGTTTTCGTCTCCAACTGCCCCAAAAAACTCACCGGGTTCCAAAACGTCCAAGGTGATAGCATCACCTTCAGGTGGCGTTTGGTAAATTTTGATACGACCTTCCTTCAATAGGTAAACACCTTCGGCAGAGAGTGTGTCCCCGTGTTCTAACTCGACGAAAGTCGTTATCCGTGCAAGCGCGTCGGCATCCACTTCAGAGACCAGGTCCCGGAAGATGTCTATCTGTTTAACGCACCAGAACTTTTCTAGTATTCTTTGTTGTGTTACCATGCTACGGTTTAAGGGGTATCCGCTCAATTTGATTTTTACTGTTCTTTGGTCTTAATTATACCAACACGTTGCCAACAAAGCAAGGAAAATAAGATACCTTGCAACCACAGGGTGATTTAGTTTTCGGTTCCGATCTTGGTTTTCATTTACAGA
>JAAXHD010000270.1:29404-31181 GCA_012271015.1 Candidatus Poribacteria bacterium
ATACCGAGGATTTTGTCGCATCGCTCAATTGTGTAAGCTGCCATGTCAAGTTGAAGTTCCTTTCCGTCCAACTTAAGGAATATCCAATCTATGCCTGACGTAATAGCACCATAGACGCGGGGGATGTCTTGGCCCCTTTCGGCATTAAAGCGTTGGGCGGCAATCATCTCTGCGACGCACTGCCCGAGCCCTACCGTCAAATTATCCCTTTTCGCTTCAACAAGAATGATAACTGGTGCTTCCAAATGAAATTGGGTTGGCGATAGGCTTACCAAAAAATCGCAAACGCCGGTCAAGCCGTTTTCGGCATCAACATTAAAGTCAATCCCCGAGAAAAAACTGATGCCGCGGTCGAAGTGCTCCCGAAGTTCAACTAGAACTACAGAGACGATCAGTTCTGATTTTGCCTTTTCAGTTCCCATCGCAAAGGCTAATGGCACATTTCGCTCCAGGGCTGTGGCAAGATGTGCGCTCGGTTCCACGGGGGATACTTCAGCAAAAGTGCCAGCGGTGTTCACCTCTTCTAACTGAAATGCTTTTTTTCCTGTTTCTAAAGTCCAATCACTATACACCATGAGAGAAAGCCTCCATCCCGTCGGAACGTAATAGAATTACACCACAAAATCACCCAAAATGCAAATCTTTTTCCTGTTTGGAAGATGCCTTCCCGTCTGGGACCGTCCCGCACTACCATCCTCCCTGCGATGTTGAACGCTCCGTCAAGTGTCTCTAATACTTTTCGCTTATACTTCGGTGTCAAGGTTGCCGGTGAGATGTTCACCTTTTGTGTCAAAAATCAAGACGCGCGTTACACCCGCGACTTCATTTGTCATTGCTACAAAGTCAGGATAAATGCGTCCGCGTTTCCAACCTTGCAAGTAGTACTCACCGCGTTGACGCGCTGCAACCCGATGCCACCATTGTAACGCTCGCTCCTCATCAAGATAATACGCAAAATTCTTTTCCAATTCGCTATCAAATTGCTGCTCAAANNCTCAAACAGGCTTAACTGCACGGGTTCATAATCTTTTCTTAAGAGAAGTCTATCCTCAGAACGAACCTGTATGTTGTAACTATCTACCATCCGATAGTTGGGTTCTCGTGTTTCCAAGTCAAAGCGAATCTCATCCTGATCCAGTTTTCTACGAAAGACATGTTCTGCCTGCGCCTCAACTTCATTCTTTACATGTTCCCGTAGAACGCGTGCAAGGTAGGAACGCCGATCATAAATGCTCTCTTCAGTTTCACCTTCTGCTTTAAGACGTTCGTGCAGCTGCTGGGCAATACGAGCGGCTTGCCAGAGATTGGGCATAATGTCGGACAGACGGCGTGCAAAATTGGAAATGCTGACCGTTTTGTCAATATCCGGTTCCTTTTCGAGACGGAAAACCAGTGCGACCTCACCTACATCAACTGTTGGGGATTGCCGCTGAACGCTCTGGGGAGCGGACGCTCTCGGATCAGGCGGCTGGATTGCCGACCAGTCTATATGCGGTAGGATGTGTACTTGGTAATTGAGCTGAATCCATCTATCGCCATCTTTATGGCGGACCACGGGTAGGTAGATTTCCTGATTTTGGAACCGATTTCGGCGTTGGACAGGCTGCTGTTGAGTCTCGTTTTACCGCCACCCGTCGGCACTTTAAAGCAGCTATGTGGAATAGGGCGGTTTGCCTCGTCGGTGCCTGCCTAAACATCTCGATCATGGTTTCTAACTCACGTTGTGTTTCTTCAAGTGTTTCCAACCAACGAGCCAAAGCGTCAAGTGCACCGCGTT
>JAAXHD010000336.1 GCA_012271015.1 Candidatus Poribacteria bacterium
GTGAATAGATACCACTCTCACTCACCACAATCTTATCTGCTGGGATAACTTCACGCAACCGAAACGTTGTGGCAATGTCCGTGTGAAATGTGCGCAGATCACGGTTGTTGATACCGATTATCTGGGCATCCACGTCCAACGCGATGGCTAATTCTTCTTCTGTGTGCACCTCCACCAAACACGCCAACGACAATGAGGCAGCAACATCCATGAACTTCCGCAACTCTACTGCTGTCAACGCTGCTACAATCAGCAAGATGGCATCTGCTCCCGCGACGCGGGCTTGGTAGATGTGATACGGATCAATTGTGAAATCTTTTCGGAGGAGTGGTACATCAACAATGCCCCGAATTGCGCGCAGATAAGCGAGTTCGCCTGCGAAAAAATGTTTATCTGTCAATACAGAGATCGCAGCCGCACCATTTTCGACGTAAGTTTTGGCGATTGACACCGGATCGAAATCTTCGCGGATAATACCTTTGCTGGGTGATTTTTTTTTCACCTCGGCGATAAGCTTAACGGTCTCACTGCCTGTGATGGCCTCGCGAAAATCCCGCGTTGGTGGAAGATTCGCGACCTGGGTTTTCAATTTAGCAATCGGCACCTGCCTCTGTTCCGCTGCAAGCTCCTTCCGTTTATGGGCAATGATAGTGTCTAATATCAATTTTTTAATTTTACCTTGCGGAGTATTGTCCCGCAGGTTTCCTCTATAGGAGACCTGCGCAAAGAGCGTTTGAACTGTTGTGTGCGTTCCATCTATCTGAAGAAACACCCCGCTGAATGCCCGGGGAATGCCATACGGAGAACCTTCATACCGTTGATTTACGCGCATTCAGCGTTGATTCGCAAAACCCCTCCGTTTCATTACGGACTACGGTTTTGACCGCACAAACTAAAAGTTTATACTATAAAAGAACAGCGTGTGTAAATCCTAAAAATTGTTTGAGACTGCTTTCAGTCCTTCCAACTTCGCGAGTGCGGCACCCGAGTCAATGGATTCTGAGGCAAGTTCGACACCCGCGTCGAGGCTATCCACTTTCCCACTCGCGGTAATCGCCGCGCCAGCGTTTAGCACAACGATATCGCGCTTGGGTCCCTTCTNNGAATTCCAAACGTCGTAGGATCAAGAGTATATGTCTTAACGGTGCCGTTTCGGAGTTCGGACACACGCGAGGTCGTTGTTGTTGTAATGTCGTCCAAACCGTCATTCCCACGCACGATGAATGCATGCTGACATCCGAGGCTATTCAGGGCATTCGCGTGAGCCTCAGTCAGTTCTGATGCGTAGACACCGATGACCTGTGCCTGTGGTCCTGCTGGATTGGTCAGTGGGGCTATGGCATTGAAAATAGTCCGAATTCCGATTTCTCGCCGGGGTCCGATAGCGTATTTCATGGCACCGTGCAGTGTTGGTGCGAATAGAAAACCGATGCCAACCTCATCAATACATCGTCCAACCTGTTCGGGACCAATTTCAATGTTCACCCCTAATGCCATAAGTACGTTCGCGCTGCCGCTCTGTCGCGTTACGCCTCGATTGCCGTGCTTTGCGACCGGTACGCCTGCGCCGGCGGTCACAATGGCAGAAGTTGTTGAGATATTAAAATGGTTTAAACCTGTGCCACCTGTGCTACACGTATCAACAAGTCGCGGGATTTTCGGCGTAGCTTGCAAGTTAGGCTTATGAAGTGTCGGAACGGGGGTCGCCTTCGCGCGCATGGCACGTGTTGCCCCTGTAAGTTCCTCTATCGTCTCGCCTTTTAGGCGCAATGCGGTAAGAAAACACGCGATCTGGGCATCTGTCGTCTCACCTTCCATGATCTCGTTCATGGTATCAATCATTTCTGCTTCGGTTAAGGAATCCCCTGCCATAACCTTCTGGATCGCTTCACGAATCACGCCATGTTCCTCCTGAGAATATTCTACCCTCAATTATAACAGACACCTGCATATTTTTCAAGAGTGGTCTTCTGAATCATGAGCTTTACAGAAGTCGCACGGCAGCTTCATTATATTCAACCGTTGTCAGAACCGGACGTCCAATGAATTGTGCGACGGTAAAAAAAAAACAAAATCAGTTCTAAAATAAAAAGCGGTACATTGGCTGATTTGTCGTAATTCCGATGAGGCTCCATACGCTACCAACGATGAATTCGCCTAAAATCAGACCGAGGAAGAGCGGGATAAGTTTCCGGTGCGCGCTTACACCACCGTGCCGAAGAATTATCCATTTAATGACTGAACTCACTAAAATCGAAAACCAGAACACATTCATCGACCAACTGCTGGAGATAGCGAATCCAGCGGGATGAAATGGCCACCAAAAGAGTCGCATCCGCATTACCATCAAAAATCCGGTGATGAGAAAACCAATACACATCGCGACAATTGCTGGTATATCGGGTGCTCTCGGCGAAGTCAGCCAACTCTGGAGTCGGTTGAAAGGTCTTCCAGCGAACCAATCCCGCGCGCCTTCAATATAGGAAATATGATAGAATGCCCAGAATGAAGCGAATGTCCCGACGACGATTGCAATGCACATTGCAATGAGCAATCGTCTATTGGAAATTCCGGTGCGTTCTGCTAACTTAAATCCCTCCAAGATGTGTGGCATCGGATGTCCGCGGTAGGCACGATTGAAGAAAAACAGGTATGCCATTATGGTTAAATTGTGAGGACCGAGCAGGCGAGTCCCGAAAATACGAGGCATCATTTCATCAGGACCAATGAAGTGCAAATCGTGGACTGGCGATCCGAGCTCCGCACGCATTCGGGTCACCGCCGTAGAGATGGCATAATAGATACCAAAAAATACAAGGATTACCCAGATAGACATCCCCGCTGTTTTACAGAAGCCAACGATAAACGCAAGACTCGCGATCAGCCCCAACACTGTCACTCGATAGGACATCGGTTCGTCTGAGTCATCAACACTCCGATCATTCCTAAATAACTTGCGTCCGACTTGTGCAAGGTGTTTCCGTGTCGCCACAATCGCGATGACAAACAAACCCAGATACGCTCCGAAAGATTGTTCATCGGTAAAAGGGAAGTTCGGCATACCCCGGACCCCTAAAGCATCTCCGAAGACTCGTTCCGCCTTCCAGAAGAGATAGAAAAACCAGCAGGAGAAGGACAAGTCAAGCGGAATGAAAAAAGCAATGCCTACCGCGAATGGAAACACAGCTATCGGACTCCAGCCCACGGCACTCCACGGTTTCTGTGTAAAGAAGGGTCGTAAATCGTAGAGTCGTCCTCCTAAACTCGGCACGGTGGGATAGAGGTAATGGAGTCCATTGAGAATGTCAATCGCACCTGCAATGCCAAAACCGAGCCACATCATCTTATTCGTCAGCAAGTTCGTTCTACCGCCACTTGTCAGTTCAAGCGGTAGTTGGATGATAGGATAGCTCAGTTTCTCGTGTTCTGTCCACTGTTTCCGGACGAGGCTGTTAATACACACCATCAGGAAAACCATCGCACATAGCAAGCCTCCCCAGACAAAAGTTGTTGTCAGCCATCCTTGGACAGTTTCCCATTGGTAAAGGGTCGTTTCGCCGCGATAATACTCCGTTAAGAAAGACCTTTCCTTGACAGCCATCCAATCGGGAATATACCGATGAAACAGGTCTACCCAGTCATTTTCTGGTGTTGCATACCAGAATGCGTACGGAATCATCGGAATCAAAACGCGAAGTACGTCGTGTCCTGCAAGCGAGGAAGCAATCGCTAACATGACGTAAATTGTTAGCAATTCGCCTTGTTGCATTGCAATTCTTGGTGCTATCCGTACGAAGATGAGGTTAACGCCTACGATAGCAAAGACACAGAAAATGACGTTAAAGTAGAGGGAGATCGTGGTCGGATACCCTTGACCGGCAGAGTCCAGAATCCAGTACATGTTCGGGATGATAAGGACTGTCCCGAGTAGAATCGCTCGCCATGATGCTCCAAATTTGGAGGGTTCTTTGAACCTGTGAGGTTCTGAGGTTAATTCACTCTTCAAATTGCGTGATGCTTCCTGTCTATGACACGTCTGTTCGCACTTAGATGGAGATTAACCAGAGGCCTTCGTTGAGAACTCCGTCGGACACTGTTTCTTCCAACAAGTGTATTTTTACCGGTCGAGAACATAAAATTACTTTGAAATTTTCTGCGTGTCCTGTATAATGCATAATATGATTTGAATCTCGATCAACAGATCGAGGCGACTTTTGGCGAAGCCTGCAACGCCGGGGTCCCCACCCGTTACTGGAAAGGGGCTAAGCTTGCTATCAAAAGCCAACACGCTAAAGGATAAACGCTATGGATACTACAACAGATCTTAATGAAACCGCAATTTTTACGCCGGAGCACAAGGAATTTGTCGAAAACAATGGGTACTTGCTGATTAAAAATGCCTTACCCCCTGATGTAGTAGCGGAAATTGATGCCGCCGTTGACGAGGTTTACGCCGAAGAGGAAGCCGCAGGCAGACTTGAAGCTGGCGGAAAATTAAACCTCCGTAACTGCATCACGCACCACGAGGCATTTCTCCAACTTCTCGATTGGCAAAAAACGGTGCCGCTCGCCTACGGGGTTCTCAATTGGAACGTACAGATGATTACCTCGCACCTCATTGTCCTCCCTTCAAAAGAGGAACCGCCTCCTGAGGTGAAGAATCGTATCGGCTTACACCGAGACGGTGGAACGTCACACGGCGAGATGCAGGAACCCCACCCTCGCATCATGCTCAAGA
Organism: Candidatus Poribacteria bacterium; assembly: GCA_012271015.1. Taxonomy (GTDB): domain Bacteria; phylum Poribacteria; class WGA-4E; order WGA-4E; family WGA-3G; genus WGA-3G. The sequence goes on from JAAXHD010000336.1 coordinate 4,739, forward strand.
TTGCCTACGCTATCAGCGACCAGTCTGATCCTGCTTCCGGAGCGACCGTTCTGGTACCGGGAAGTAACCGATTGACAGGAAGACCCCCACTCGACCCCGATACAGGTTGGGCACGCGGTGCTATCTCTATGAACGTCAACGCTGGAGACGCTTTCCTTTTTGAACAGCGCACGTGGCACGGCATTGGACACAACTGGTCGGGTATGCCGCGCAAAACCATTTTTATGGGATATGCTTACCGCTGGGTCAAACCGATGGATTATATCAC
>JAAXHD010000194.1:0-1666 GCA_012271015.1 Candidatus Poribacteria bacterium
GTCTTTTCTGTCTCTCTATGGGTCTACGTCAATGCCGGCGGTGGCAGAAACCACGCCGCAATGTTCTTCAAAGGCAACAAGGTCGGCTGGGGTGATCACTTCATGGTGCGGATGTGTACCACGAACGCAACCAACATGACCTGGGGCAGTTGCTGGGCAGGTAGCGAAGGCTGGTTCGCCACTGACAACGTTTACGCAGAAGAGGAATGGGTTCACGTCGCTTATGTTGTTGATGGTTCAGAAGCGAAAGCCTATGTGACTTCTTCCGTCACTGGCGATACCGTGATTCCCGCGAGTGGACAGGACAATCCCAAGGCGATTACAACACCGCTGTTGACGTTCCCGGAGCGACCGGTTGAAATCGGTGTCGGACGGCAAGTCGGTGGTAATGTTGGCAACGACTTCTGGATTGATGGCATGATTGACGAGGTCTATTTCTGGGAACGTGCTCTTAGTGAAGGCGAAGTCCGTGACCTTGCCGGTGGAGCGACTGTCGTTGCTGTGGAAGCACAAGGCAAGCTCGCTACTACATGGGCACAAGTCAAGAAACGCTAAGGGTTATTAACCTGAAACAGGAAGGCTCCGGATTTCATCAATCCAGAGCCTTTTTGTTTATCATAAAGCCCGAAAATATATAAGTTTTCAGTGGACAGTCCGGTCACCGTCGCTGGCGGGATTTGTAACCCCGCCTCATCATATACTGCAGTGGCGGAGGAGATACGCGATGCAAGATTATTACGGCATTGGAGAGGTTTTCGTTAAAGTCGCCAATCTTGAACGCGCAGCGGAATTTTACCGTGATCTGCTCGGATTTGAAGTCGTTGAGCGCAATAATCGGCAACTTTATATCTACTTAGAAAACGGACATCTTGTCCTCAAGGAAGCCGGAAGCCCAGGACATGATGCTGGCGGACCGATGCACTTCGCCTTTGTGACAAGCACAGAACGGATTAACCAACTCGTCGAACAATTTACTGACTTACCTTATCGGATTCGCGGTCCCTTCGATTTCGATGACCCGCGCGGCAAGTGTCGGGCTTTCTTCATCTTTGATCCAGATGGAAACGAAATAGAGTTTAATGACCTCTACTGTCCAGCTGACTCGACTTAGGAAGCGCTATTATATCGTAAGGGAAACCTAAAATGCTGACCCATTCAGAAGTCAACGCCTTTGTTGAAAACGGTTATATCATTCGTAAGGGGGCACTCTCCGAAACCGACATCCAAACCTATCGGAGTGCTATCGATCGAATACTCCACAAATGCCGTGTTGACGGGTTACACGCCGATCACCTACGCTATATAGATGGTGAACGCGATGATATTTGGGGTGTCAATAACATTTTTCATCCAAGCATCCGTGAACGAGCACTTGTAGATGCACTCGCGCATCCGCAGATATTGGATGTTATTGAAGCATTAATTGGGCAAAGGTTAAGGTATCACCTCTGTACGCTTCTCGTCAGCTCCGAGCGGAAACCGTATCACATCAACTGGCATCGAGACTCAGCACCGGATGGAGAGGTGCCTCTTGAAACCCTCCTCAGTCAACTCAGAAACCACGTTCAACTCAATGGTGCCCTCTATGGCGATGAGACCCTTTATATCGTACCGGGTAGCCATCGACGTGAACTCACAGATGCTGAACGCACTGTCATACGACAGA
>JAAXHD010000194.1:1726-4540 GCA_012271015.1 Candidatus Poribacteria bacterium
CCAACCAGTCAACAATGGCTCAACGAACCCATCTTTTTGGGAAGTCTCCCCGAACGGCTCAAACCGCTTTTTGACAATTGGTTGAAATACGGATAGGCACAGCACCGGTTTCTGCTTTAGGAGCGATCTCCGAATTGCAACTTTTACTAACAGGACGGACGCAAATTGAGCAAATATCCGACATTCAGACGCAAATAGCCGTAATTTCGTCCTCTAAACCCCCTAAATCCCCCTTATCAGGGGGACTTTAAGAGGGAATGCGTCCGTCCTAACTAATTCTTATGGCAAATCATCGCAGTGACCCAACAGAACCGGTTGAGGAATGGGAGGCATTTGAGAAGAGATATATCCATTGCTTTGAGGATGCGGAGGCTCCACCGATAAAATAGTGGAATAGAAATGCATTTCTGCCAGAACACTGCACTCACTGCGGAGAGATGAAACTCACGATGCTCCAACTTCTCAAATTCAGCACCGACTGTTTCAATATCCGTCACTGAAAAATAACGTAGTTTGCCGGAGTACCTCAGGAACATTTTTCGATACAACCATACCACTGGGTGATGGCGCATATTTTCCATGAAAATCGCCTTCCCTCCCGGCTTGAGAACCCGATAGCATTCTTTCGCAATTTGCTTATGATCTGTGAAAACCAATACGGATTTGGAGATAATAAAATCGAAGGTATTATCAGGAAAGGCGAGATGCATTGCGTCCATCAGTGCAAAATTAACTGCCTCAGCGACGCTGTGTTCCGCGGCTCGTGCCCGCGCTTCAGCAAGTCGAAAAGGCAGTAAATCTATGCCGACAACAGAGGCACCTCGTTTCGCCAACAGTGTCGCGGTTCCTCCTGTACCGGTGCCGAGTTCAAGGATCTTTTTCCCTTCCAATGTCCCCATTTTCGGAAGGACGTACTCGAAAACGGGGAGGTAGAAATCCTCCCACCAGAGTAAAAGGTCAGTTTCAACACTACTGGATTTTGTAGGCGCGAGTTTTACTTGCAATTCTTAACCAAAAACGCAGCTTGCAACAACGGCGCAAGCGGATATATAGAGAGGAACGCCCTCATAAAAACCTACGTCGTTCTTCCGCGAGGTATAATTAAGAAATCTTCCCCATTTTTCGTAGATTTTCGATGCAGCGTTCAGCACATTCAATCGGCGGGTAGGCGTAACTTTCCTGCTCAACAATGTACCACTCTGTACCACCGACGGTTTCACAGGCATCGAACACCGCATCCCACGGAATCTCGCCTTCACCGACGTTTGCTTTATCATTCGTGGCGGAATATTCTTTGAGATGTACCAATTTTGATCTGCCGGGATAACGTTCAATGTATGACACAGGATCGGCACCGGCGCGAAGGGCATGACCGATGTCAATTTGCATCACGACATCGTTGCGGGTATTGCTACCAAATATATCCCACGGGATTTCGCCTTCCATGGATGTAAATTCGCCGGTGTGATTGTGATAACCCGTAAACATCCCTTGGTCAGCAATGTTTTCAGCAATATCGTTGAAGATTTTTGCTGTGTCAAGCCACGCCTGTTGCGAACCTTGGTACGCTCCGGATAGTCCCGGCACAATCAGATACGGATTGCCAAGACCCTTGTTGAACTCAACCGTCTTGGCGAGTTCATCGCCGAGAAGTGTGTCTATTCCTGTGTGTGTACCGGCGACTTTCAACCCCAGGTCATCGCACATCCCGCGTAATTCTTCGGCAGTCCGGTCATAGTAACCCGCAAACTCAACCCCTTCATAACCCATCTGTGCGACTGCTTGTAGCGTTAAAGACAGATCGCCAGCACAATCGTCTCTAACGGAATACAACTGTAACGCAATTGGAATTCTATTGCTCATCAAGTTCTCCTAACGCATCTGTAAGCGCGTTTTAACCGCGCCCATATTCACTTACGACATCGGCAAGTTAACAACCTGTCCACTATCTGCTGACACCAACCCTGCCTCGAGAATTTCTTGGGCATCCCGACTCACTTTGGCATTGCAAAGTCCTTCAATAGATTCACCGGTCTCTAAGCAGTGAATGAAGTATTCCGCGGCGTTGCGTTTGCCCTCTGGGAGGGGTTCAGGGGTTACTACTTCGGCATCACCATTTGCCGGATGTAGATGGACTTCATTGCCGCTGACCATCAGTGCGCCCTCGGTGCCATAGACCACTGGATTCGGTGTAACATAACCGACCTTTTGGGTCCAAGATGCTTCCGTGAGCCCGAAGGCATTGCCGTACTTCATCAGAATGACGGCGTTATCATCAGGAACCGGGTAGTCCTTGACAAAGGTACCGCGGAACGCCGTTACTTGTTGTGGCAAACCGAGGAGGTAGGCACACATATCAGCACAATAACAGCAGTAATCCATCAACGCCCCTGCCCCATTCTTCTCTTCATCGTAGAGCCATTCGTAGAAGTAGCGAGAGCATCCGATTTCCATCGGACCATTATGCGCAGAACGCCACTTGAAATAAAAAATATCACCGATTGCCCCATCTTTGATGAGATTCATCGTCGTGTTGAGTGGGGGACTCCATGCCGTAGGCCAGTTCACCATCAATAAAGTGCCAGCGTTCTCCGCGGCGGCGAGCATTTGATCGGCTTGCGAGAGTCGCGCTGCCATCGGCTTTTCGGATACGACGTGAATACCCTTCGCCGCTGCCGCCTCAACGATATCGGCTCCGGCGTTGTTCTCCGCTGCCGCTTGTACAATATCTAATTCCTCTTTCTCCATCATCTCTTGCCAAGAGTGATAGACGTTCTCGATGCCGACTTCTGCACTGAACTGGGCGCGTAATTC
>JAAXHD010000194.1:4550-5222 GCA_012271015.1 Candidatus Poribacteria bacterium
AGTTCACCCCATACATGGTCATGCACGAGGGACGCAAAGCCAACGCGATACATTTTTGCCATTTTTTAATTAGTTCCTCCTGGGCTGCCTTCCACTTCGTTTCAGGCAGGTTCTCAGTCTATTCTCGACTGGGTTGGTAATCTGTCCGTTACTCTTCAGCGCGAACCGCGATTTTAATCGCCGTTTCACCCTGAATGCGATAGCCGCCATCAAGTGCCTTAAATCCGTCCCCGACCTGTGAGAGTGGCAACTGATGGCTAATCATGTCGGCAAACGGCAAACCGCTCTGTTCCAGGAGTGGTAAACCGCGGACAAAGTGTTCGTAACTGCTTCCCCAGATAGCCTCCACACGCAGATTTTTACGCATCAGCAATTGATTGATGTTGAAGTCAATTGACCCCATATCCACAAAGTGACCTACTTCAACGAAGGTACCACTGCGTCGAGTGTATCCCAATCCTTCCGGCGTAGCTGGGAGAAAACCTGCACACTCAAAAACAACGTCCGCCCCCTCTTTGCGTGGTGTTTCGGCTTGCACAAGCTCCGTCCGCTCCTCGACAGACGTGACCTCCTCGATGTTAATTGTTACGTCGGCACCGAGTCGTTTCGCAAGTTCCAATCGTCCGGCAGGTCCGCCGACCATAATCACTTTTGCAGCACCACTCAATTTCG
>JAAXHD010000194.1:5249-16333 GCA_012271015.1 Candidatus Poribacteria bacterium
CGCATTGCGGCATGAACGCCGACAGTAAACGGTTCTGTGAGCACAGCAACCTCAGGCGATGCATCGGTTTTCATAAAGCAGGTGTTCGGATAGTTGAGATACATATAATCCGCAAATCCACCGCGGAAATGCGGTGCTTCATCTGGATTCCACTGAAAGCCGTAAGCACCGTAGTTGGTTCCGGGTGCGAAGATGACTCTGTCACCTTCTTTCACCGGTTTACCCACATAATCGGTTTCCACACCTTCGCCAAGTGCCTCAACAATACCGACGTTTTCATGTCCCAATAGAACTTCCTGTTGGAAACCGTTCTGCCAGTTATGCAGATCAGTCCCGCAGATGCCTGCTAACTCCTGACGGAGCAACACCGTGTTCGGTTCAGGTTCAGGAACCGGATATTCACGGATTTCAAAATCTTTGCCGCACGCGACCACGGCTCTTCCTGTCCGACTCATTATGTTTTCCCTCTCATAAACTGCGGGGCACCAACAGACAAACCACTATTACTATACGCTCGCCCCTGTTTGCGATAGATGGCTTCAATCTCAGAAAATTTAGGTAGCGACTTGCCTTTGGAACCGATGAGTGTTTTGCGCCACTACCTGAGGCTCAATTTCGATCCGAATAACCTCAAAACCTGATTCCGTAACATGCATCAGGGCAGAATCAATAGCCACTTCCAAGGATGAAGCTTCCCGGTGAAAGCGAATTTGCGGAACACCGACACTTGTAGCGAGTGTCGCATCGTTAAAAACGCTAAATAGTCTATCAGCCTCCTCCTCAGTAGGTTCAGTCGTTAAAATGAGTGTGAACTCATGCACTTTCATAGTCAGTTTCTCCATTATTGATTGTTATATTGTTACCAGTATGAGGGCATTTGTCAATGTAGCGACGGATATCCCGCGCATGCAGTTCAGGATTTCTTGGTGTTGACAGGACTTGTGGACGGCAGCCATCGCGTGCGCGTCGCGGACACCAGAGTCTACCCCAGATATGTGCTCGGGGTCCCGCCTTCGTAACCCTCCAGTTTTTGCTTTCAGCGTAGCGAATCGCATCGCGAATATGTTTGTTTGAATGGTTAAATCGCATTCATTTCTCTTTCTTAACCTAACAACTCAAGTTATACCAAATCTGAAAAATAAATTCGCATTTTAGAGATTTTGAAACGTTATGAGGTTTCCGCTGGACTTGGATGGGCGAGGGGACCTCGCCCCTACGAACCGGGTTTCGTTAATGAGAAAAGTTCCTTTAGAAATGGTATTAGTTGCGACCAGGGGTGGCCTAAAAGACCTCCAGCAAACTAAAATCTGTTTCAATTTTGAAAAATTATTAAAAATCAGTAAAACTGTGCCAAGTTCAACTGCTTGATCGCCTCACGAACGATAAAACGAGGACTTGCCAGCGTCTTTGAGCATTCCAACGACCACGATAAAGACCAAATACTGAATAGTAAATGGACTTCAAATGGACATAAATTAATATAAATGGCAAGTAAAGCAAAGTTATATTTGCACATCCAGACATCAGTGATGCTGATATTGCATTTAATCCAGCGAAATAGGAAAGTTCACGAGAAGAACACTGATACCAAGAATTTATAGCGATGCTGCTGTTAACAAGAAGAATGAATATAAAAAATGACAGAGACACTGTATCTACTAAATATAATGGCCAACCAAAAACAAGAAGCACAAACCCACCAGCGTACATCCAACTTGTCATACAGCCCATCGGGTCTTCCTTCCTAATTTTTGGTGGACGGGGCAGAAGGTAAGGCTACTGCCCCGTCACAGCCACTTCTGTTAAACGTACCTTCGCTTCTTCCGCGAGATCAGCACAATAGCTATAATAGCAACGATAAGGATTGGCACCCAGAACGCTTTTAAAATTGACCAGAAAATGGTAAATCCGATCCAGAGCAGAACTTCAATTCCGACGATAAGGGCTGTTTTGTTCCACGGAAAGTCGGCACCGTACTGTTTCTTTAACCGGCTGGCATATATCCACGAGACCACCAAAGTCCCAACAATCGCTACGAAGAATAAGAGGTTGACGAGTCCTTGGATACCGTTTAAGATGCTTAACATAAGAATTTCGCTCCTTTGTAAGAGGGCTTTGTAAGCCCAAATTCCTTTTACCCTATAGAGACGCGTCATCCGAAAAAGATAGCAAAAGTTATCCCGTCTTCTCGTTACTCAGAGTGAACGCGCTCTGGACAACTATAGACCGCCATACTCCGTCCCCGCATGAAACCTATTAATGTGAGGTTCCCCTCTTTGGCGAGATCTACTGCGAGGGTAGATGCCGCGGAGACAGCAACGATGATCGGGATACGAGCAAAGAGTGCTTTCTGAACGATTTCAAAACTGGCGCGTCCGCTTACCATCAGAATATGCTGCTCAAGCGGCACCAAGTCAGATAGTAACGCGTGTCCGATGACTTTATCGACAGCGTTATGCCTACCGATGTCCTCTCTAATAATCAGGAGTTCACCCTTTTCATCGAACAACCCAGCGGCGTGGAGTCCACCCGTTCTTTCAAAAACGGACTGCGCTTTTCTTAACCGATCATTGAGTTTATAGAAAACCTCTTGATTCACATGAAACCCTGAATCCAACGGCGGCACCTGCTGTCTAACGGACTCAATCGTCATTTTTCCACAGAGTCCGCAACTCGCATTTGCGTGAAAATTCCGCTGCCAACCTGATTCGGCACCAAGATCCAGTTCCTCCATAAGACGAACGTTGACAATATTCTGCAACGCTGATAAACCGGAAGACTGCGTTTCAGAGGGTTCTTCATCACAGTAGGCGATGATTTCGATGGCATCCCCAGAGGTTATGAGGCTTTCGGTATAAAGAAAGCCAGCGGCGAGTTCAAAATCGTGTCCGGGAGTCCGCATTACAACGATCAGACTCTGTTGTCCCACCCGAATCTCAAGCGGCTCTTCAACAACTAACTCATCTTCGATCTGGGTAGGTTCAGTAGCCGCCCAACGCGTAATAAGTTTTGTGGATGTCGGTTGTTTCATAATACTCTACGTTCGCGAACAGATCCTATTGGGCATTCATGGTTGCTAAACCATTAGAAGTTGCTAACCATACTGTATTGTTCACTACGACAAGAGAATCTACTATTAATTCACCCGTGAGTATTTGAGGTGTCGTTGTGTACTGCCATACATCGGCAGAGCGGGTGTGATGTGTGTACAGGTCTTTATTCGTCGCTATCCACAGCACTAATGGAATTTGTGGCACGAGAGGAGGTAGTTCAGTTTCTAACTCTTCTATTTCCGGTTCAATTTCTAACCCCTCTGTCTCTGGCGAAAAATCTGGTATCGTCGGATCTGGTATCTCCTCTACCGGTTCTGCCTCAAGTTCTTCTTTGACTATAGGTGAAGTGTCCCGAGCACCTCTGATGTAGATGTTCTTTAAGTCGTTTTCATCCTCTATACCTGTGTCAAGCGTTGTCGATTTTCCGTTCCCGCCGTCCATATCTGCTCGAAAATAACCGTTGGATTTTTCATCAGGATTGAACCATGTAAAGAGCAGTTGCTCTTCTGCAATATCAAGTCCTACAATCTTCATGCCATCTCGAATTGCTGTAGAGTGATAGGAATCCCACTCCTCTTTCCCTCGATCGAATATGACGACATCTCCTTCTGCAGAAACCCCCCAAACCATTTGAGGTGTTAACAACAAGGTCTTGATGTCGTCTGCTGGTAGAAGACTGTTTTGGGTATTGTAATAGAGAAAAGGCTCAACGCTGCCGCGAATCCGCCGTATGATTCCCGTATCTGTAGCGAACCAAATCTCTGCTTCGTCCACCTTAATGTCCTTAATCCAAGCAGGAAATCCATCAGCCGGGGAATAGTTTTGAATGCCGCCCGTTAGCTGGCTGTAGTGAACAGCACCTTGAGAACGTGTGCCGACCCACACTTCTTGCGAATTTGCTGCAATAGCTGTGACATCTAACACGCTTTCCAAAGCGGTGTTAATAAGTTCGGCGACGGGTTCAAACGGAATCCATTTGCCAAACGCAGTCTCAAATAACATTATCCCCTTTGGCGTGCCTATCCATAGCCGTGTGCCATCAGTTGTCATGGCTTGGATGTGGTTGTCAGGGAGACCATCTATCTCGGTGTAAACTGTCCATTTCGTCTGATCCAGAATCTTTTTTGCTTGTTCCTTTATCGCTTCATCTTCGCTAATTTGACTGACGTGGATCGCTTCACTTGCCGCTTCTCCCAGTCTACCCAATTTTAAGTTGGTAGCTGCCCGGATGAGGTGTGCCTCATAGATCCACTCACTTTCTGGATAGCGCGTAACAAATCTATCCAAGGTGTGGAGGGCATTTTCCAACTGGTCCATGTCTGCTTGCAGTTTTCCAATCAAAAAAAGTGCCTTTTCGTGGGCAGCCATGTCGGGATATTCTTTGATTGCAGATTCGAGAAGGAATAATCCAGTACTGGGGTCTCCGAGTTGTTCGATGAGTAGAAAGCCGGTGAGATATTTCAACACTGATACATCGGGGTGATCCGGGTAATAGGTGAGAATCAGTTGATAGTTATCCGCTGCTACATCGTAAACTTCGTTCGCGAGGGCAGTATCCCCGAGTTCATGAAAAAGTGGCACAAGGTCGAAATTTGGGGCATCAAGGATGGCTACGAAACGAAATCGCTCTAATGCGTTGGCATTGTCACCATTTGCTTTGTAAAGTAATCCGAGCTGGTAGTGTGCCCCCGGGTATTTCGGGAATTCTTCAATAGCGGCTTCAAATCGCCTTTGCGCTTTTTCAGGAAGTCCTAACTCCAATAACGTAAGTCCATTGTGAAAATGTTTTGCGGCGACTCGGTCTGGAACGTATGCCAAATCTGACGTAAATTTGAGAGTGCGTCCTGCCAAGGGGAGTCGTAAAATCTGCCCATTATATTCTATCTCAAAGTGAGTATCGGTGGCACTGCGCCAACTGCCGGTGAGTCTATCACCATTTTCACTGTCCACAATGACATATTGTTGGCTATAGACAAGGTGCTGGGAAACGAATAGGAGGGCTAACGCTATCAATGTAAATAGACAGTAAACTTTTTGTTTTTTAACCTGTGTGTTTTTTACGAGTCTCTGATGCAACATAATTTATTTACCTTCAAAATGTTGGTTGATAAATATTAGAGTTATAATATCAGAAAGCTCCAGAAAAGTCAAGAGCGTTTGAGGCACGTTCAGAACCATTCAGTTCTCCCATAGGACGGATAGCCTGCTTATGTTTTTTTCGCCGTAGGAGCGACCTCCCAGTCGCGATTTATCCCACGAAACCGGCAGAAAGCCGAAACCTTGGAAGTAGTGCTTGATGATAGATCGGTTGTCCACTATAATAGTCCTTGTCATGAACAAAATCGCGCTTCCAATTACAAAATTAAAGGAGACGTTTCAGAATGCAATCACAGCAGGTCCTGTGGTGGTTGTCGCACCGACCGGTAGTGGGAAATCGACACAAATTCCGCCCTGGTGTGCTGAACTATCAGATGCTCCGGTACTCGTTGTCGAACCGAGACGCGTCGCATGTCGTTCGCTCGCAAGGTGGGTAGCGAAACAGCACGGCGAACCGTTAGGACACTCCGTCGGTTATACTGTCCGCTTTGAAGATGTTGGCTCTGATGCTTTAACTCGCATCCGATTTGTCACACCCGGTGTCGCCTTGCGGTATGCGGCAGGGTCGGAATTGGATCAATACGGAACCATCATCTTGGACGAATTCCACGAACGCGGTATTGAAGCAGACCTCTTCCTCGCGATATGCCAAAAAAAACGGCGCGATGCCAGGCTCGTTATCATGTCCGCCACGATAGCGGCGCAGCATCTCGCACAGTTCGTTGGCGGACAGGTGCTACGAGCGGAGGGACGCGTCTACCCGGTTGAGGTGCGGTATCTTGGTGGGACAGTCGTCCCAACATCCCGTGATTTAGTGGAACGCGTTGCAAAAGGAGTGCGTCGCGCCCTAAAAGAGACCACCGGAAACCTCTTAGTCTTCCTGCCGGGCAAAGGTGAGATAAATGAATGCCACGATGCGCTTCGTAAGATACGTGATATAGAACTTGTTCCACTACACGGAGATCTGTCCCCCGATGCACAGGACATAGCATTCGAGATACATTTCCAACGCCGCCGTGTCATCCTCGCAACCAATGTCGCTGAGACTTCAATTACACTTCCCGGTATCACCGCCGTTGTGGATACAGGTTTAGTGCGCCAGCGTATCCATCAAAACCGACGTATTGTTTTAGCGTTACGCCCGATCTCTCAAGCGTCAGCCGAGCAGCGTCGCGGGCGCGCAGGTCGCCTCGGTCCGGGAATCTGCTACAGACTCTGGGAGGAACAGGGGCAACTCGAACAGGAAACACTCCCAGAGGTCCGCCGAGAGGATTTGACACAATTCGTGCTGACGGTCGCCTCAACAGGCTATCGTCCGCAGGATTTGACGTTTCTCGATGCGCCGCCTGACTTCGCAGTGGAACGCGCGCAAACAGCGTTGCAAAGTTGGGGAGTCCTCTCTGACAACGGCATGCTCACAGCAGAAGGAGCGAAGATATGTGCATTACCTGTCAATCCACTGCATGCCCGGTTGCTGGTAAAAGCCCCACCATCTCTCCGACGCGACCTAATTGATTTGATTGCCACTTTGGAACGTCCTGCCCCTTTATGGCAGCGCATCGCGCACATGCCGATTGAGAAGCAGGATGCCGTCCAGAATGCCCGTCAGAAAGACCTGTTTCGCGATGGGTGCGATGCAACGACGGCAATCCGAACTTTACGCTACGGCGATGAGAAACGTCATCAGCTCCATAGAACTGCCATTGCCGAGTGCCGCAGAATTGCGACGCAACTGAGGGCGTTTTTTCAGTTGCCACCTGTGATAAAAGAGAATGCATCACCCCAACCTGACAGAGCCGCGCTTATTGCTTACCTTTTGCGCGAGTGGGACGCTTGTGCTTACGTGCGTAGACGAAAAGGGAAAGGATGGGGAAATGGACAGGATGAGGTTTTGCTTGATTCCGATTCGCTTCTTTCAGAAGGACAGCACGCCGCTTTGATCTTGGAAACCGTTGGTGTTGGCAAAGGCACACGCGTTCAATTGCTTGGACGCACTGCTATGCCTTGCTCTTTTGCCGACCTCGTTGATGCGGGGATTGGTGCTTCGCAACTTGCCGCTCCAAGATTAGAGGGCGAGGACATTATCGCAGAAGTCGTAACCGAATATGCAGGAAGAGAGATTGAGCGTGAACGTCGTCCGCTACATGGAGCACTACTTAGAGACGCGTTAGTATCTCTCATTCTCTCTGGATCTCTGTTCCCCGGAGTTGGAGAACAACTCACACGAGCGATTGATGCTTGGCAGTTGCATGGTGCTCTCAACCCTGATGCGCCTGCCTCGGGAACCCCCGATGTGACACCACATACATGGTTGGTCTCACGGCTCGCTCTGTTAGGTGTAGAAGTCGCAGAGGAATACCAACTCCTCTCTATGGACGATCTGATATTTACTGAGATAGACGCTGACACCATCGCTGAAATTGAAGCACAATATCCGCGAGAATTCTCTGTCAATGGTGCTAAGTTCAGCGTGGAATATTCCCCAAAACAGAAATTAGTCACATTGCAGTGGCAGCGCGGCATCCGTCAACCCACGCTGAGTACAGTACTGCTACCACGCTGGAACAATTGGAAGGTACAAGTTGACATCCGTGGGCAACTGCGGACGGTACGTTCCACTTCTTAATCCAGTTTAATTTTTCCCCAAACGGTTGTTAGCAACTGTTCCGAAGGCGAGACATCTAAAGTTGTCGGATCAAACCAATCCGCATCATAATTGTGTCCCACTTCTGCATCTGTAAGTTGCACCGGTCTGCGGTTGCTCATATCGGTTCTGAAGAGTTGCACCGTCCATGGCGCAGGGCGTGTGACTACATCCGTGTAAATGAGTTCGCCATTATGTGGGGACCAAGTGGGTTCCATAGCAACCGCTTTTTCATCTTTAGTAATTTGATGAAGTCCTGTCCCATCACGATTCACGATGTAGAGTTGCGCTCTTGACCACGACAGAAAACCTTGCTGAAACGCCCCATTAATTTTGGAAAAGGCGATTTTATTCCCTCGTGGAGACCAGGACGGATAGACAACCCACGGCATCTTATTCTGTAGAAGCGTTTTTGTGGTGCGTGTCCGCAGGCTAAAAATGCTAAGGCGTGCGTGTCGGACTCCACCTGCCACAAAGACTATCTCATGACCATCAGGCGACCAACTCGACATAAATCCGTCTGTTAGTTTCTGAACGGACCCACCATTTATTCTCGCAATATAGATCACTCGGTTGGGTTCCTCCCCAGATTATATGCCTAAGGTTAGATGTGTGTTTCATCGGTGATTCCTCTTCTAAGACTTACTCTTTACTTTTGATTTTTCCCCACACTGTGGTCAGCAACTGCGGCTGCGGTTCAATAGGCAACGTCGCAAATGCTGGATTGAACCAAGAGGGTGTAACGCTTAAACCACGACGCGTCAGTTGTTTTTTTCGTCGGGTATGCAAATCGATTGTGACAATTTGACGATCCCCTTCTACGGCTTCCTCCGTATAAACAAGTTTTTCGCCATCCGGGGACCACGCCAATCGAAAAATACCCAGCGCAGGTTTACCAATTTGCTTCAATCCGCTGCCATCGCGATTTGCGACATGAATTGTGTCCCTACCTCCCAGCCCCCATTTTAACCAAGAAAACGCCAGTTTTGTCCCATCCGGGGACCACGCTGGACCGTACATCCACGACGCTTCATTCGGCAGAAACGCCCGTACTGTCCGAGAGCGGAGTTCCGCAATGTATATCCGACGACTATGTGCGCCAGCAACGAAAGCGATCTCCTCTCCATCGGGGGACCACGATGGATTACCACCCTGCACCTCCGCCAAAGCCACCTGAACGCCACCGATACCCTGTATCGTCCCGGTTTGGATGCTCCATTGCGGCATTTCCGCATGATACGCAATCCTTTGTCCGTCCGGTGCCCATGTCGGTTCGACTCTCTGTGCCATTTTCTTAAAAACCCGCCGCACATTTCGTCCATCCGCATCCATCAAAAAAAGATCGCGCAGGCCCTCACGGTTAGAAACAAAAAGAATGTGTTCACCTGTCGGCGACCAGACCGGAGAGAAATCAGCGGCTTTATGTCGCGTTAAGTTCATCTGATCGCTACCATCGGGATTCATAATGTGGATATCCCATGCCCCGTCGCGATTTGATGAGAACGCAATCTTCTCAGTTTTCGGTGCCCTCGCGGATAAGGGATAAACGCTCGCTAAAACGAGCACGAAACTCAGACTACAGAGAACAAAAAGACGTGTGATTTGCATAAGATATTCCCCCAATAATGCCGCACTGGTGGCGAATTAGTCCTGCCTTTTGGTTTTTCCCCACGTCGTTGTTAGCAGATGGGGTTGCGGCGCAACAGACAAGGTTGTGGGATTGAACCAAGCGGGTGTGATATTCAAGCCACGGCGTGTCAACTGTTTTTTTCTGCCTGTCTTTACATCAATTACGACAATTTGACGATCTTTTCCTACAGGTTCCTCCGTATAAACAATTTTATCGCCTTCAGGAGACCAAGCAGGACTGTAGGCACCGAGCGCAGGTTTACTAATCTGTTTCAAACGACTTCCATCCCGATTTGCCACGAAAATAGCTGATTTGTCTCCTATATCCCACCTGTACCAGGTAAAGGCGAGTTTGTCACCCTCCGGTGACCACGCGGGTGAGTACATCCACGACTTTTCTTTTGGCAGGAATGTGCGCACATTACCCGAACCGAGTTTTACGATAAGAATTCGACGGGTTCCTCCAACATTCCCAACAAACGCTATTTCCTTGCCATCTGGCGACCAGGACGGATTGCCGCCACGCCACTCTGCAAATGCGACCTGGTTCACACTTCCGCCGTGTATCGTAGCCGTTTGGATGCTCCATTGCGGCGTTTCCGCATGAAATGCTATGCTGTCCCCGTCCGGTGACCAAGTAGGTTCTGCCCTGTGGGCAGACTTCCCAAAAACCCGCCGGACACGGCTACCGTCGGCATCCATTACATAGAGATCCCTGAACCCGTTCCGATCGGAAACGAACAGAATTTGTTCACCTGTTGGGGACCAAACGGGACTGTAGTCTCCTGCGCCATTTCGGGTGAGCCTCTCTTGCCGACTCCCATCGGGATTCATAATGTAGATTTCCCAATTGCCTTTACGATTCGATGAAAACGCTATTTTTTCAGTTTTCGGTGCTTGCGCCCAAACACGTCCCACGTGAGTGAATACCAGTGCCAAACCAACCCAGCAGAAAATAAAAATACGTATACTTTTCATAAAATTTCCTCCCAATAGAACAACACGCAAATACGCTCACTTGTGCCTGTTTTTAGATGTTTACGGGACTTTCCAAAATGAAAGCGCAATCCTTTAGGTTTGGGATGAAATTTCGCCCTCTTGGAAAGAACCAAAACTCCCAAAAACATTTGACATTCGGGTTTAATGATGGTATAATTAATAGTATCACACTGGCAGACAGTTGAAGCACAATCGCTTGATTGTGCGTCTGCCAACCCACTTCAACGGGGTTAAAGGTGTGATGTGTGATATACCATGAAAACCTATAAATATCCGCTTTATGATCAGTCTAATACAATCCGTTTAGGTAACTTGCTTGACGATATATGGCAAGTGCATGCGTATTTCCATAAGTGGCAGCGTCAACGGTATAAGGACGGATTGCCTTCTGCGAACCATGCTGCTATGTGTGCCCACTTGACCGAGTTGAAGCGAACGACACACCCGCATTGGAACGCCTTGCCGAGTCAAGCGCTCCAAGAAGAACTCAAACGCATCCACTTGGCGTATGACCGATTTTTCAAGAAACTGGGTGGCAGACCGAAAATCAAAAAACGACATAAATTTAGATCCTTCACCCTAAAACAAACGGGCTGGTCTCTGAAAGACAATCGTATCAGCATTACCTTTAGAAAATGGGAAAATGGCAAATGGCGATATGA
>JAAXHD010000040.1 GCA_012271015.1 Candidatus Poribacteria bacterium
GAAGCCGTTATTGAGGAGTGGCGCGTCATCAGGAATTTCCGGCGGTTAGAAAATCTTGAGAACCCCATGGAGCTTGCCTCGGCAAGGTATGAGGTTAAGATTGATGCTGATGAACCGCGCGTAGCGACCGTCAAATGTGTACTAACACCAAAAACCAGCGGCGACGCA
Organism: Candidatus Poribacteria bacterium; assembly: GCA_012271015.1. Classification (GTDB taxonomy): domain Bacteria; phylum Poribacteria; class WGA-4E; order WGA-4E; family WGA-3G; genus WGA-3G. Next base: position 169 of record JAAXHD010000040.1, read on the forward strand.
GAAGGGGAGCAAAAACCGTTGCTGCTCTCCATGAGCCGTTTTGGGACTGAATGGCTGGACGATGGATATGGTCATTATCTGCAAGATTTGACTGTTACCGATGCCAATGGAAAAACCTTGGTTATTGAAGAGATTGATAAAGCGCAGTGGGCGATTCAAACACGCGATGCCTCGCCTATAACACTGCACTACAAAGCGCTCCTCAATCATGATGAGCGGGAGTGGCATTGGGGCAGGGATGAAGCCCCTTATGCCCAAGACGACTGTGTTTTCTGGCCCGGATATGCTCTATTTGTAGTTGGGGAAGTTAGCGATATTGAACTGTGTATTGATGTGCCTGATAATTGGTCGGTCTCAGTCCCTTGGGAACGGTGTGAATCGAGTGAACACCGGTTTGTTTGCAAAGACCAGAACGACTTGATGTATGCGTATCTCGTGCTCGGTGAACATGTTGAACATTTGGTAGAAGCCGGAACGGAAACCAAGATTGTGCTTGCCCTTGGTGGATGCCTTAAAGGGGCTATGGATGAAATAGAGCAAGTTGTTACGGCACTGTTCCGTATGTATTCCGAGATTTTCGGTGGCACTCCAAAAGATCAGCTGCTATTTGTCGCCAACCCTTACGGCAAAAAAGGATATAGAAGCGGGGGTGTCTCCCGACGTAGCATGAGTATTCTGATAGGTGAGACCTTAGACGAAGCCAACAGAGGTTTTTGGCTACCGCCGGTGGCACGCTTGGTTTGCTATCTCTGGAATGGAAGTTATATTGATACTCGGATTGGAACAGGTGCCATCGGTTTTAAGGAACAAGAATACTGGTTTTGTGCCGGTTTTACGCAGTACTATTCAGAAATTGTCTCTGTTCGCCTGGGACTTACTTCTGAAACCGATTTTCTCAGAAATTTGGAACGGACGTGGGAGGCGTATCTGTCTCGACAGGGACAGCTTTCTATCTACAAGGCAGGGGAAGACAAAACCGCCAACCGCGAACTCGTCTATGACGGCGGGAGTTTGATTGCTGCGGCTTTGGACTTACAGATTCGTTCACTCACAGAAAATCGGCGCAGTTTAGACGATGTGATGGAACAGATGTATCGGAAATTTGGTCTCACCGGTGTCCCGTATACAATGAACGATGTCATCAGGATTGTAAGTCGAATCACAGGTAAGGATTTTAAACCGTTCTTCCGCAAATATGTGACGGGGACGGGACAATTACCTTTGGAGGAATACCTTAAAGAGGCAGGGGTGGATGCTGAGATAGAATTTGGTGAAAGACTGCCTCGTTTAGGTTATATCGTGCATGAAATGCTCGGTATTGGTGGATTCGGGGGACCTCCGGGTGGGGGTCTGTTTATCGACGGTTCACCGCGGTATCAAGATAGCGACCAGTTGGTAGCCATTGATAGCACGCCAGTGAAAACGTTTGACGACATCAGAAAGGTTGCCAAAGATTGGAAATCTGGCGATGTTGTGGAACTGACCCTTGTAAGAGAGAGCGAAGAGATTGTCCTACCTGTCACTTTAACAGGGGACGCGTCTAAGAAACCCCTCTTAAAGGCGGATACGATTGATGTTACCATCACGAAGGAGACCGAGCGGAGTGATTTGCAACACGCCATCTGGTCAGGAATATTGGGAACCGGAAATCCTGACAAGGAAGAAGTTGATGACAGAAACGATTAAATCTGAACGCAACATTATAGTTATCAGGTGCCAGTTATCAGCAAAGAAGGTTTCTGGCTGATAGCCGATAGCCGAGGACTGAAAGCCAGTAAGAGGTGAATTTATGCCGATACTTTGGCTGGTTATCCAGCGAGAATTTGTTTCAAACGTATTGACATCCCGATTTATGATTGGGTTTATCGTGTGTGTGTTTTCAACGGCTGTTGCCGTTTTCGTTCAGATGGACGATTACGAGAAACGTTTGGCGGGGTATAACACCGCTGTCCGGGAAGCGGAGGCGGAAGCCCGGGAATGGGATCTCTATGTTGACATCAAACCGCAAGCGCACCGAAAACCGAATCCGCTGAGTATCTTTAATCTCGGAACGGAGAATGACGGTGCCAATACGGTCACCGTTGAGTTGGGAAAGCCTATCTTTGAATTCATTTCCACAATTTGGGGAGCACCGACGCAGAAGCGAGGCTCAGACAACCCCTTCCTCGCAATGTTCCTTTCCGTTGATGTGGTTTTCATCTTCAAAATTGTGCTCAGCGCATTAGCGATTTTATTTGCGTACAATACCATTTCGGGAGAGAGGGAAGACGGCACGCTCAAGCTTGTGTTGTCGAATTCGATACCGAGGGATACAGTCGTTTTGGGAAAATATCTCGGTGGGATGCTGTCGCTGTTCCCGATCGTTTTGGTGAGTTTAATCGTAGCACTCCTAATCGCTGTCTCTTCTCCAGTTACCGGCTTCGATGGAAACGACATTGCCCATATCATCCTGATATTCGGGGTCTCGTTGTTCTATGTGTCGACATGGTATCTTCTGGGATTGCTCCTGTCAGTTTGGACAAAGGAAGCCGCAACGACGCTAATCCTTTCGATGTTTATCTGGGTGGTTCTGACGAGTGTTCATGCAAATGTCGTAACGTTTGCGGTGGATAAATTATCGCCCTATCAGTCGCAACCTGAAGGCGCGTTTCTCCAACCTGCCTTCGATGTCTGGGACGAGTTCAAAAGAGAACGGGATGCCTACGTCAAGCAGAGAGGCTACGATGATTTGCGAGCGTCAATTACTTGGGAACCTGAGACGAGTTCAACAGGGTTAGGCTCGAATTCCTATACTGGAGGTTATTTCAGACTAAGGCGTTATAGCGTCCCAAGTGTTGACAAGGCAGATACCTCCATCTTCCAAGAACTTTTAGGGTATCAAGAGCGGCTTCGGAGTGAATATGCGGGTAAAGCGGAGAAAATTCTTAACAAACCTGCGGAGGAACGAGAGCGAGATGCAAAGTTTGCCGACGCCCTCTCCCGTATCTCGTTTGCTGATGTATATCACTTTGCTGTTGGTGCCATAGCAGGAACCGATAGACAGAGTTATAACGGTTTTATTGAGGATGCCAGGGCCTATAAACGTGAGATTGTTGAATTTCTGAAGGATAAGGAAGCGTTTTCTTCGCGGGCGTGGTTCTCCACGGATAAGGGGACTGCGGATTTGGCAGATCTGCCTGTTTTTAAACATAAGAGACTCTCCCTCTCGGAAAGTTTCGCACGCGCGTCGATGGATATTTTGATTTTATTGGCATGGAATATCCTTCTATTCATGACGGCTTATGTGTCGTTCCTTCAATACGATATGAGTTGAAAAGGGGTGGAAAATGATATTACACATTGCAAAAAAAGAAATTCATCACAATCTCACGACACTCCGGTTTGCGTTGATGATAATCTTGCTGCCTGTTTTGTTTGTGGCGAATGCGCTGATATATAGCCTCGGCACTGGTGGTTATACTGACCGGATTAATGACTACAACGGACAGGTGAGACAAAATAGGAGGCATATTACAGAGCAAGCGAACATAAGTTTAGCGGAGTTAGCACTGAGAGGACCTGGGGATATTCCAAAACGTCCGAGCCGTCTCATATTCTGTGCCGGTGGTGTTGATGAAGTCGTATCGCGTTCTATTAAATTGAGAAACGATGGGAGTATTAGTCGGAGTAGCGGTGTTGAGGATGAGGATTACGCGTGGCGACATCCATTGAGTTTGGAATATAAGGTCGTAAGTTCTGGCAGCAACTCAACGGGACGTGTCAAAATTAACTGGGTTTTTATCGGTGTCCTTATGAGTTTCTTTACGATCTTGTTCACATTTGATGCCATCGCCGGGGAACGGATGCGCGGCACGCTAAGTCTGATAATGTCGAACACAGTCTCGCGCGGACAGGTATTGTTAGGTAAATATCTCGGTGCATTTGTAACAGTCTTTCTACCGCTTGTTATGGGGGTTCTCATGAACCTCTTAGTCGTTCTCCTTATTGGAGGTATTCCGTTTGACGGAAGTGATTGGCTGTGCATTTTGGGGATGGTCGGATTGTTTGCGTTGCTCGTTTCTATTTTCATTTTTCTCGGGCTTTTTTTTTCAAGTCGCGTCTCAAATGCCATTACAAGTTTAGTGTGGCTCTTACTCACTTGGGTTTTTTTGGCGTTTGTGTTTCCGAGTCTGCTCGGGATCTTTGTCGGTAATCTGAATCCGATTCCATCTGTTGATGAGATTTCCATGCGGAGACGTGCACAATTGGACCACATCGAGGCCCAATGGCAACGGGAGCCGGAAAAGAAGTTAAGAAAATCACCTGCCATCGAAAGACCAGCCGTGGTGCGCCTCTGGGCGACATACTTCACCGAAATCAGCGACACAGAGACCCAGATCGCCGATGGACACATCGACCAGCAGCTTCAACAGGTGCAACTCGCACGCGATCTCACCCAAATTTCTCCGATAGCAACTTTTCAGTATGCAATGGAGGGACTTGCGAACACGAGTATCGTCGGTTATATGGATTTTGTCAAACAGGCGCGCCGCTACCGACAGACGTTCGTAGATTTCATCAAGGCGGAAGATCAAAGCGATCCTGAGAGCCTCCATATCTATCCTGTGAAGGAAGGGTTGTCTCAGAAACCTGTAGATCCCAATGCTGTTCCCGTGTTTTCGGAGCAGATTTCCTATCGGAGCGTGTTATCCCAAGTCAGTTTGCTGGTGCTGTTTAATCTACTCTTCTTTATTATGGCGCAGGTCTCGTTCCTGATGGGCGAAGTAAAGTAATACAACTTGTCATATTTATAGTATAATCTGTTAAGTTGTGCATTTCAGGACGCAGACTCACAGTCTACGCTACAAAACGCCTGCGAATAATGAATCCATTTTACTGTTAATTTCTAATTTATCTTGCTGTTTTGCTAGTGATGTGTTACTATAACGTGAGTTTGATAAAAAGTATTAGAAGTTACAGTGACGATAAAGAATTAGGATACTTTCCAATGGAATCTGGCTTTGCTCAAGGAGGTAAACATGAAAAAAATAAAGAAGGTCGAAATCCATAACAAGGTCTTTGAGGAGAGCTATACCGCTCACATCCAGAAAAACGGAACCAATTGGCTTGGGTGGATTCCAGATGTTCTGAAAGTCAAGTGCGAGGAATTCACGGAACAAGCACTACTGAAAACCCTTGAAAACAGACTTCATGAAGCCTTAGTTGCCGAAGAAGAAGCGTGGGAGAAACGGTTTGAGGAAGACGTGAAAGCCGGAAAGTTGGATCACCTTTCGGAAAAAGCAGTCAAAAATTATCGAGAAGGCAAATGCCGTAGCATAGACGAACTTCATCTGATACGTAGGTCTACCGTCTGTTTCAATATATGTATAATTTGAAGGTCACCCCCTGCAACCCATTGTTAAGGACCCCTTTGTCACTGATCGTTGACGATTCGTGTCCGGTCATTAATCTCACCTACTACTGGATACATCAGCGGCACGCGTGGAAAGCGCGACACCAACCGAGTATTCCTCCAGAACGTTGGGAAGGCGATGCCATTCAACTCAAAAAAATACCGCCTACAATCCCTGCAGATTTCGCGTGGGAGTGGGCAGAATGGTGCTGGGAAAATGGTGTGAAAGGTAAATTTAGCCTGATTCCCTACCCGGCAGGCATCGGACGCGTCGACGAAGGGTTTCCAGACGTTCCAACACACGAATATCAGGCGTGGCTACGAATCTATAGGGAGCTGATTTGGCCGAGTTTCGACTTGACACCGGAGATGCTCACGCATACGGCTGTCGTTGATCTGGACACATTCAGCCTCACCGAAGCGTGGGAACAGGTGGAATGGGTGGATCCTCCTGTTGATAATAGACTCACAGACTACATCATCACGGCAATGGAAATGCTTGATAATGTCGGCATTCCGTGTGAGGGTGTGACGAGTCCCGGTGCTTTTGGAAAGCGGCAAGAGGCGGCGTATGCGAAAGCCGTGTTGACCGCTTCTCAACATGTCAATAACAACCCGCGTCCGTTCTACTTTCTCTGGCTCACGCATGAGGAACTGCCGGGTGTCCCTATCTGGTACCCTGAGAAGGAGAAAGGGGTTGCGATTGCCAGTATTGTTGGATGTGCCGGTGACTGGTTCGGCGGCTGGACAGGGTATGATTTGGGAGATGCTGACCGGTTCATTACAGAAGATTTACAGGGGGGGCGCTTGCCGCCGATTCTCGAAAAAAAACTTCCCTGTGTCCTCGTCGGGCATTGGCCCGGGTTCTATTTCAACGGTGAAAAATCTGGGTTTGATGTCCTAAAAACCGTCAAGGCACGGCTCGACGCTTATGACCCCGATGGTACGAGAACGCTCTGGATGAAGAATTCGGAGATTGGTCACTATTGGATGGCACGTGAACTTACCGATATTGCAGTCTCGGAACGGGAGCCTTCTTACCCCCCTGATAAGGGGGGAAGGGGGGTTACGCAGCAGATCCATCTATCTACCCAATTTCCAACAGCAAACTTCACACTCACTATTGGTGCTCCGATACGCCATATACAGGTTAACGGATGGGACCTCCGCGAAGTTCATTCCCGACGCGATTTTCAGAGGGATACGTTTCTTGTTGAAGGAAAACAGACCTTTGTTGCGTTCGATTTAGAGGTCGGAGACACGGAACTTGTGCTTATCGTAGCATAGCCTGTCAGGCTGTGCCTCTTCCTTATGGAATGAGGATTCTGCCCCCACTCGCAATGATCGTAGAGCCAGTCATATAACTCGATTCCTCGCTCAAGAGGAACGCTATCACGTCTGCCATCTCTTCCGGTTCACCGAGCCTGCCGAGGGGTGTCGTAGACCGAAGGTGTTCCACCATCTCTGCTGAGACTTCACCCAACATGTCTGTCGCTATTGCTCCGGGTGCGACCGAATTGATGCGGATGTTGTGTGGGGCAAGCGGTCCACAGCACGATTTCGTCAGCGCAATGACACCGGCTTTCGCTGCCGCGTAGGGTAACTGGTTCGGGCGGACTGCTAACGCCGCGATGGATGACACGTTAACAATACGTCCAAACTGTTGCGCAATCATTCCGGGTTTGACTGCCCATAGCACATTGAACGGACCTGTTAGGTTAATCGCGATAATCCGGTCCCAGTGTTCAGGCGCGAGTTCGTCAAACGCCATATCACCGACATCCCCGGCATTATTTACAAGCAATTCGATTGTCCCGAGTTCTTCTGTCACCCTCGTGACCATTCTGTTCACAGCCTCTCTATCTGCGATATCGGCTTGGACGGGTATCGCTTTTTGCCCCAAACCCTGAATCTGCTCACAGACGGCTTCGGCTTTCTCAACGGCGCGAGAATAGTGGACGGCAACAGTCGCACCTTCACTGGCGAGTTTGAGTGCGGTTGCCTTTCCAATTCCCCGGCTGCCGCCGGTTACCAATGCAACCCTTCCCTGAAATTTCATTAAGTTAACGAACCTCCCGACGATAGGGTTTTGATCTGGTAATAGATTGAAACCCTCTTTTTATTTTTTTCCTGCTAACAAATATATCACAAAATAGAGGGTGTCGCAAGGGTATAATAGGAACTCTTGCGGTGTCAATCGTTTCTCATCTTTTCTTCTCGGAGTGAGCACCTGCTCGCGATGTATCTCATAAAACCGCCATCAAACCGAACCCTTTTAATAACATGGGTTGGAAAATGAAATACAAATATGGACGTAGGTTGGGTTGAGCGGTAAAGCCACACGCGCATTTTCGTGATACCCAGTTCTTCAATGAACCCTTCGGGAGATAGGTGTAGCGAAACCCAACATCCCAAACCGTATCCGTATCTAATGCGTTGGGTTTCACTCGGTTTTTGGTGATTTGAGGTTTCTCTGTTCCCTTGAAAACGCTGTGGTGTGTGCGACTTTTGGAGGGTCTCCGTTCAACCCAACCTACGGGACGCTTCAATTTTTATTTTCAAACTCACGTTTTTAATACAACAGGACGGACGCAGGCTGCTCTTTTGTAGCAGAACCTGTTAGGTTGTGCCACATAATGCGTGTGTTTTTGAGACGATCCCTCTCTGACAGCGCGTGCTA
>JAAXHD010000171.1 GCA_012271015.1 Candidatus Poribacteria bacterium
ATCGAACAGGTTATCGTCGCCAATGCAGATCAGATCGTAGCCGTCGCATCTACATTCATGCCACCCCTTAACTTTCGGACGCTCGACAGATTCCTCATTTTGGCTGAGGCGGGGGACATGGACGCAGTGATATGTCTGAATAAGATGGATTTAGCGGACGCAGCGCAATCGGAAGAACACACAGCGACCTTTACCAATTATGAGAAGTTAGGCTATCGAGTCCTCTATACCAGTATCTATATGTCCGAAAGCCTTGACACACTTCGGGATGCCTTAAGGGATAAATTCAGTGTTATCATCGGTGCGTCTGGGGTAGGAAAATCCAGTCTGCTGAACGCGATCCAACCGAATTTAGGTCTGCGAACCGCTGAAGTCGGCATCAAAACCCAAAAGGGACGGCATACAACGACACTTGTTGAACTTTTTGGACTGGATATCGGTGGCGAGGTCGCGGATACACCGGGGATCCGAGAAGTTGGATTGTGGGGGATTGATACGGAAAACTTGGAGTACTATTTCCCAGAAATGGAGCCTTATCTCGGCACTTGCAAATACAACGATTGTGCCCATGTCGCTGAACCCGATTGCGCTGTCCAAGACGCTGTTGAAACCGGTGCGATACATGCAGAACGCTATCGGAGCTATGTCGTGTTACGAACAGAAGGAACAGAGGCGTAGCGATCAGCAAGGAAAATTGGAAAATCAGAAGTGCGCACGTGCGTATGCCAACCGCTCTGGCACGCCAATATCAATCCAATTTGCATCCGTTTGCAACGTATAAAGATTGGAAACGAACGGAAAAACGTCGCGTTCCATAGAAAAGGTTTCTTGTCCATCCGGGAACGCGTCGGCGATGCTTCGATCGAAAAGATACATCCCGCCGTTGACATATCCGGCACGGTGGATAGATTGTTTCTCACGAAACGCCTGAATCTTCCCATCACTATCTGACACAATTTCACCGTAAGGACGGATGTCTGGCACATGTACACTCAGTAGCATTCCCGCCATTCCTTGACGAAAGCGGTCTAACATCTCCCGGAGTGAAAAATCCGCAAGCAGGATATCACCGTTCATCACAAAAAAAGGTGACGTATCAATCTGCTGCATCGCGTTCTGAATCGCGCCGCCGGTGCCGAGTCGCTTCTCTTCTTTGGCATAACGGACAAGCATCCCGGCGTAATTGTCGCCTACGCGTTCATAAAGCACGTCGTGGAGGTGTCCCGACGCGAGGACGACCCCAGTAACATCTGCATCTTGTAACAATTGGATCTGCCACTCCAGCACCGTTTTCCCGGCAATCTCCAGTAAGACTTTAGGCACTGTTTTCGCTGCCGTACCGAGCCGAGTCGCAAGACCTCCACACAGAATAATGGCTTCCATTTTTCTATATTACCTTGCGGAGGAACAGCGCGGATTTTGTCTTTGGCGTTCTTTTCTCAAATCCGCCCTCCATTACATTACGGGCTATGTTTCTTTTAACAATGCCTTGAGAGAGCCTTTGTTAAACCAAGACATCTTAAACTAACAGCGATTCCGCTGACAACTGATTTACACTGACCTGTGTCCTGCGAAGCCGCGCGGATTTTCAAAAGCATCTACCCACAAATCACACCACTCTTGGTGTTCGGACACGACAGTCTCAGGATTTTCACGACTGCGCACAATGAAATCGGGATGGGCTGTCCGTCCAGTATGCTGTCCTGTGGTCTGATAACGCAAATCCAACGACCAACGACACCGGTCAGATGTATTCGGTTCCGAACGGTGGGGTGTGAATCGGCTCAATATGATGACATCGCCGCGATAACATTCCAACATAAGCGGTTCGACCTCTGGCATTAACTCCGGCTTGATCATCGTGCCACCCTCTTTCTGATGGATTAGATAACCGTCTTCCTCGGTAACACCCGGCAATGCTTGAAGGCATCCCATCTCTATTGTGCTATCGCCTAACGGCAGCCAACATGTAACGATCTCGGAGCCTTCTGCTTCCGGCATCATGACACCAGCATCCTGATGCCACGGCACGCCACCTGCCCAGCTTGCGTTTCCATCTATAACCGGCGGTTTCGCACGCAAATGCTGAATCGGGTTGCACGTAATTTCGGGTCCAACGATTCCCTCAACAACATCCAAAAGGTTATCGTTTTTCAGGAATTCAAAGATGGCTTTACCGCGGTAATGCATAATATCCAACCCGCCTGACATCTCGCCGGATTGTGCCAACAATTTTCCAAATCGCCTATCGAAGGGTTCATCTTCATGCAGGTCTTCGATTTTACCTTCCTGTTTTAAAGCGAGGGCGCGCTCCGAAATCCAATCCGAAATCTCGTCAATTACGGGCTGTAGGTCTTCGTGGGTCAAGGCATCTTTAACGATCAACACGCCTTGGGTCCGAAAGGTTTCGCACTGTTTTTGCGTGAGTCTCATAAGGAACATCTCCGTTTTCATGAAACTTTCTATAAAAAATCTTGTAGATATGATACCATAATAGGGAAAATTCAACAAGGAGCATTGCGGCATGAAAGGCAAACAGATTGTGATGCCAGCGAAGCGTTCAGCGACGCTGGAAGATTTTGAACTTGACGAGACACTCACACCAAACCAAATTTTACTCAAGACGCACTATAGTTTGATTAGTCCGGGTACCGAAGGCGCAGGATATACTGGACTTGAAAGCGGTACAAGGTTTCCGCACGGTTCTGGCTATACAGCGATCGGTGAGGTGCTCAACGTCGGTGAGAACGTAACGAAATGTGCTGTCGGGGATCTCGCCTTCTGTTATAGTCCGCACGCCTCCATCGTTAAGACGGAAGCAGTGCTTTTAGCGTTCAAATCCCCGTTAGATATAGACGAGAGGTTGGTACCCTTCGTCCGAATGGCAACGGTCGCAATGACATCTCTACGCGTATCATCTGCTGAATTCGGTGATACCGTTGCGATCATCGGTTTAGGACTGGTCGGCAACTCCGCATCTCAAATCTTCAATCTGGCGGGTATGAAGGTCATCAGCATCGAACGGGTGCCGCGTCGGCTTGAAATCGCTCGGCAATGCGGTATCCAGCATCTGATTAATCCTGACGAAGAAGATGTGTTGGAGCGTGTCGTCGCGTTGACAAACGGCGAAAAGGCTGCGGTCACCGTTGAAGCGATCGGGAATCCACGGCTCGTAGAGACTGCGTACCAATTGACCGGCAGAAAAGGTGAAGTCATCTTACTCGGTTCGCCGCGTGGCGAATATGTCACCAATGCAACGGAGATTCTAAACTATAGCCATAGCATTGGGTTAGGCGCGATTACACTTAGAAGTGCACATGAATGGGTCTATCCAACAATGCACTCCGGCGAATCGAAGCACTCGCTTGAACGCAACTCGCGTTTAGTGTATTCGCTGATGTGTGAAGGTAAGTTCAAGGTGGAAGAATTGCTGACGCATGTCATTGACCCGGAAGAGGCACAATCTGCCTACGACGGATTGACAGATCGGAAAGATGAATACTTGGGTGTAATCATGGACTGGACGTAATATTTCGATAGGATTCCTCCAAATTCCGTCCGTTTATCGTAGTGTCTATAATTACCGATACAAGGGTGGGGTTGGACACCCCACCAGCGAAATCGGGACAGAAATCTATCTTGAAATGTCAATATATTTCAAATTTTATTATAAAAAACTAAACCGGCCACCGATCTTGGAATTGGGCGACCATCGCTTCAGGGGCACCGTGTTGTGCCAAGAAGTCTAAAAACGCTTGGTAGAGCCGTCGCGCCTCTGCCGTATCCGATTCAAATCGATTGTTCAATTGTTCCGGATCGGAAGGCAAATGGAACAAGGACTCTGGGGCACCGCGGTTTTCTAACAAGAGGGACCAAGTGCCATCGGTGACGTTACCGTGCGGACTTCCACCGTCAGGACTCCATCCACCGACCCACGCACCGTGTGTGACGGCATATTCACGTCCAGTGTCAGTATCTCCCATGATAGCAGGGAGGAGACTGTTGCCCTCTACCTGTGCCCCGCGTTCAGCACCGAACACATCAATAACAGTGGGGGGGATATCGACGATACTCGCAAGCGCGTCCGT
>JAAXHD010000038.1 GCA_012271015.1 Candidatus Poribacteria bacterium
CAAAATCCAATACCAAGCTGTAGTAAAGGTTCACGGGGTCTTTCTGTCCTGCCGCGGGTATCCGGCATCTTCACCGGAACTACAATTTCACCGAGTCCCTCGTTGAGACAGCGGCCAAGTCGTTACACGATTCGTGCAGGTCGGTTTTTAGCCGACGAGGAATTTCGCTACCTTAGGATCGTTATAGTTACGACCGCCGTTTACTGGAGCTTCGATTCAAAGCTTCGCTCCCGAAGGAGCTAACTAATCCTCTTAACTTACCAGCACCGGGCACGTGTCAGTCCCTATACATTGCCTTGCGGCTTAGCAGAGACCTGTGTTTTTGGTAAACAGTCGCCCAGCCCGTTTCTCTGCGGCCCCTTTGGGCTCCACCCGCGAGGGGCTTCACCTACTGAGGGCATCCCATCTTCCGAAGTTACGGGATCATTTTGCCGAATTCCTTAACGAGGGTTCACTCGCGCACCTTTGGATACTCTCCTCATCTACCTGTGTTGGTTTGCGGTACGGGCACCTACAGAACTCACATAGAGGTTTTTCTAGGCAGCATGATTAGGGTCAGTTTATGCCGTTAGACGGCTCCCCATCGCTTCTCGGGGTAACGGCCATCCGGATTTACCTAGTTGGCCCCCCTACGAGCTTAGACCAGCATTTCCAATCGCTGGCTGACCTTTCACTTCTGCGTCACCCCATAGCTCGAACGCTCTGTAAGTGGTACAGGAATATTTAGCCTGTTTTCCATCGCCTACGCCTTTCGGCCTCAGCTTAGGTCCCGACTAACCCCAGGAGGACGAGCCTAGCCCAGGAAACCTTAGATTTTCGGTGAGCGGGATTCTCACCCGCTTTATCGCTACTCATGCCGACATAATCACTTCCATCTCGTCTAGCGAACCTTGCGGTTCACCTTCAGCCTACTATGGAACGCTCCCCTACCAATCCACACTTCGCGAACGAAGTGCGAAGTCCGCAGCTTCGGTGGTAAGCTTAGCCCCGGTACATTGTCGGCGCAA
>JAAXHD010000074.1:0-5879 GCA_012271015.1 Candidatus Poribacteria bacterium
CTTCTGACTCAGATTCTTTTTAAGGGGGACAATGGCGTAGGATGTTGCTCTTGTGAAGAATTGCCTATCCTATAGTTCTAACGATATAAAGGGTTCTGCCTTGTATCCGTTTTGACGCGAGAAGGGGACGATAACCGACAATTATTATACTTATGTGCGAAACGACGGCCTTGGCTGTGCCAACAAGAATTGGGTTACAGATGATTATTATAAACCGTGGTGGCATAAGCATAATCCTTTCCATTCATCGCATAGCACTTCGGCGGTTTTGATTTGACAAATGGGGACAAATCTGCTATCCTTTACAGTAAGAATAATCTTTCCAATTGAGGGTGTTATGCTGAAAAGAAAAGTATGATGTCCATCACAAAGGTTATAATACCTTCGCGGCGGGCATTGTTCTGCAAATGCAGATACACGAGGAGGTTCCTTATGAAATTGAGATGCCAAATCAGAGGCGGAAGATGCCCACCTTATGCCCATGAAGGCGTTTTTAAGGCGACTGATGAAACGCTCACCCATTTTGAAAGTGATCTGAATCGGTGTGCGAGATGCACCGCTTATGCAACGCCGGCTCTCCCAAGTTATCAGGAGGATCTCTTGCAAATCGCTCGGATAACGCTGTGGGAGAAAGGTCCTACGTTTAACCCAAACCACCAGCGAAAGGCATCCTTCCGGACCTATATCCTGCCATGGATCTGCGGAGCACTCACACGAGAAAAGAAAAAAGAGGTGCAACAGTGCTGGCGGTTTACGTCTGTTTGCTATCAAGAGGGTACTTCTCAAGAAAACTCAGAGGCATATCCAAACAAACAGGAAGGGGTATTCGCAGGGTCAGACGAGAAGACTGACTTTGTGGATACACTCATCTATGAGATGTGGAACGCCAATTTCGAGAAGGCACTCCCGCAACTCCTACAACGCTTGACGAAACGTGAACAGCAAGTTTTCACCTGCATCCGGCAAAATATGAAGCAGGTTGACGTCGCTGAAAGGCTCAATCTGAGCGAACCGAGAGTCAGTCAACTCTTGAAGCAGGTGGAACGCAAATTGAGAGGTGAATGTCAAAATCTGGGGCTCATTGAATAGAGGAAAATCTGATGAACGATGCATAGCGGCGATTGCCACTGCCAGCCGTAACGCTGGACCGCAATCGCCTTCCTTTTTTAATCTTCCACCCTCTCAATAATCTCCCCTGTTTCCCGATCTCTGAAGATACGTTTCATTCTACCATCCGGCATCCGTTCACTCTTGAGCGGAACATATTGCTCATCAGCATCCGGTTCACTTGCCTGTGCATGCGCAGCTTGCGCTTCGCCTCGCCACTCCTGGATTTCAACGGCTTCCCACTGTTTAGACTTGGCGGATGTATAGCAGGCATCGATGATGGCGTTCACGACGTAACCATCATAGAAGGTTTCCATCGGTTCTCGTCTTTCGTCAATCGCGTTGAACATATCGAGGAACATATCCCGATAACCGAGTTCTGCAACCTCATCGCCAACTGGGAAGAGCCAACCGGTATCGCTCTCGGCTTTTTCGGCGACATAGCCGCCTTGCCCCACAGCCGTGAACATCTCATAACCTGTTCGGAGCCAATGGTTAAGCCAGATAGTCCCTTCGCTACCCGAGACTTCGTCGCGTAAATCCATGCCACCGCGGAAGGCCCATCCAACCTCAAATTGCCCCATTGCACCGCTCTCAAATCGGATAAGTGCGATGCCGTGGTCCTCCGCATCAATCGGATGCACGAGTGTATCCGCCCAGCACATCACCTCAAGCGGTCTGTTGTTTTTCCCAACGAAATTTCGGATAATCTCAATACAATGGCATCCCATGTCAACGATAGCACCACCGCCTGCTTGCTCCAGATCCCAGAACCAATCACTGTGGGGACCAGGATGTGTCTCACGGGAACGCACCCACAGAATCTTACCGAGTGCACCGTTTTGGACAGATTCTAACGCTTTGAGGGTCTTTGGCGGATAGACGAGATCTTCAAGATAACCGCCAAAGATGCCTGCGTTTTCAACGATGTCCAACATTGCTTTCGCTTCTTCAGCAGTACGTCCGAGAGGTTTCGTACAGAGAATACTTTTGCCGGCTGCCGCCGCGAGTTCAACTGCCTTCAGATGCAAGTTATTGGGCAATCCGATGACAACGACATCCGTTTCTGGATGGTTGATGGCTTCTGCTAAATCGGTTGTTGCGTGAGGGATATTCCACTCTTCAGCGAACGCCGTTGCGCGTTCTTCGCGTCGAGAGTAGACAGAGTGAACACGGTCTGCGCCGCGTTGGTTATGAAGCGTCATCGTATAGAACATTCCGATGAGCCCCGTGCCGAGCATTGTGACTTTATGACTTCTCATTTTTTTTAATTATACCTTGCGGAGTAATAGCGTGAGTTTAGAAGTTTACGTGCGTTCTATTTATCTCAAGAACACCTCGCTGAATACCACACGCGCATTCAGCGTTGATTCGCAAAAACCTCTCCGTTCCATTACGGGCTACGGTGTGCAAAAAATTAGATTAAGGCAGTAGCTCGCAACATCGGCGCGGGCGGATTTAAGGAAGAAACTTCAGTAAACAAATGACTTCATTTAACGCCTTGCGAATCGTTAAAAAACTATTTCCCTTTGTATCCTGTGATGACACCTCCATCGTTGACTGTCCAACAGTTGTTCAGATCGATTGCATGAACGCCTTTAAAACTATCAATTCCACCCACCGATGCAGAAGGCTTATTCCAGGTTTTGCCTCCATCGGTTGTGTGTAAAATAGTGTTGTAGCCACCGACTGTCCAACCGACCCTGGCATCAACGAAGATAATATCGTGGAGGTCGTCATAAGATTCAGTTTTTTGCTGGTTCCACGTTGCCCCGCCATCGGTGGTGTGCAGGATTAAACCCCCTTGCCCGCAGATCCAACCGGTATTTTCATCAAGAAAATGGATACCAAACAGGTTATCATCGACGCTTGCAAGGTTCCGTTTTTCCCAGGTTTCACCACCATCCGTGGTACGCATGAGCGTCCCGAATGAACCGATAAGCCAGCCTGTTGTAGGGGAGACGAACCAGATTCCCTCAAGATTGTTTCGAGTTTCACCGACGCGAGCCCGTTCGGAACTACCTATCCATGTTTCGCCGCCATCGGTTGTTTTGAGAATCGTGTTCTCGCTTCCGGCAATGAAACCGGTCGTTTCGCTAATCATCTGGATGCCCATCAGATTGGCGCGGAGGCGTCCCGGCCTTCCATCACGTCCAGGGGTATCGCTCATTGCCATCTTCCGCGACCAAGTTTTACCACCGTCTTCGGTTTTTAGAATAGTCGCTCTACCCCCTGTGATAAATCCGACGTTTTCATCTACAAAGTAGATATTGTAGAGCGGCGCACCGCCGCCGCCACCGAAACCACCTGGAGGACCGCCACCGGCACCCGGACGTCTACCCTGGTTTTGTCCAGCACCGGGGGGACGCATATCAACTTCGATTTTGCCCCAGATTTTGCCACCGTCCGTCGTCACTAATATTAAACCGTTATCTCCAACGACCAAACCGTTCAAGGTATCCATGAAATGGACATCTTGTAACCTCGCGTCAATTCCATCATCTCGGACGAAGTTGTCTTCGCGTAGGATCGTCCACTCCGCCTCGGAAACGGTTGCATGAGAAAAGAAGATAGCAACGCCAATAAGCGTTGCGAAAAGGGTGATAGTTGTTCTTGTCATGATAATTCTCCTTTTTATAGATAGACGGCACGACTGCGCGTGCCTGCTACCTTTAACCCAACTGAAATGCATCATAAATCTGGCGTGCTCTATTTTCAACATCCCCTAAGTAATTTTGACCTATTTGTTCGATGTAAAGTTCGGTTAATTCGCCGCTTGCCTCACCGAAGGCTTTGGCGAACTTTCGACACTCCTCCTTATCGCCACCGGAGGCATACGCTTTGGTTTTCGCATCTGTGCCAGACTTTCGGACTTCAACGCACTTATCACGAAATTTGAGATAACTCCCATCGCCGACAAACCTGACATCTTCAAGCGTTGTGAAATCAAGGCTCGGAAGGGCATCTGAAAGGATAGCACGTGCTTGTTCCACATCTATTTTCCCGTCGCGGAGGGCAATGGCGATACCGAGGAAAAACAGGTCGTTTTTATCGCGTTTCGCCTCACCTTCACGCTTCGCAGCACGAAGTTTTTCAGGGTTCGGTTCAGACTCGTTGTAATAGGTGATGTCTTCTCTCACGTCACATGTCGCGCGAATTCGACTCTCTGCAAAAACGGCGGCGAGATAGTCAGAGAGGGAGATATTCGACTGTTTGCAGTGCGCTGCGAGTGCGGTAACCAGCACCATGGATTCACCTGCCGACTTTTCACGCATCGCGATCGCTGTGCGCCCCCCTTGGCTCTGGATAAGTTCTTCAGGACCAGTAATCATACCACCGCTCTCTTCACCTGCGAAAATCAGTCGCGGTTGTACACCGAGTGAAATCGTCTCACCGTAGACATCTTGAACAACAACCGGCGCGCTTGGCGCGTCAGCCAATTGCCGTTCAATCTTTTTCATAATTGCGGCAATCTCCTTGAAACCGACAGGCACGTTAATAACATTAACATCGTTCGCCTCACCCCACTGATCCCAAGCGAGCGCGGAAGGTGTCGTCTTAATCATGAACCGCGGATGATCCTCCCAAAGACCAGCAGTTTTAAGTTGCTTGGCGTAGAAGTCCATCAACATAAGAAACGCTTGGTTCGGCGTATAAATCGTCAAGAGCCGATCATCACCGAGATCAAGGAAATCAATGCCGAGGTGTTCCAATGTTTCTGCCCGCGATACCTCTTCTATCTCACAGACGATAAGGCGATCGCCATCTGGATCGGTTGCTTCAATAATCGTCCCGATAGGTCGCGATTTGAGTTTCGTTGCGTAATCTGTGGATTTGACGACATCAAGGATACTAAGGTCGCAACCGAGGTCGTAAAATTCAGTTTCGCCCGTTTTCGGATTCCGATCGAGTTTTCCGATGTTGTGATAGAGCGGATCCGCCTCAACGTGGAGCCAGCGAACAGAGTGAGCGATTCCCAATCGCTCAAAGATAGCACGCATCGGACGATACATACATCCACCGACACAATCGACCACGATAGACGGTTTCATCGCTCGGATAAGCTTGAGATTCGCGTCTGTGGCGACACCGCCTTTCAGATAGCCGACATAGAGTTGTACACCGTCATGAAGTTCGTCCAGTCGTTCAAAATCGATGTGTTCATCGGTAGCGGCACTGAACTGAATTGTATAACCTTCCGTTTCAGCGGTTTTGAGGATCTCTTCAATTTTGTTGACGAATCGCATAGATTCCTCAGGTAGATATTGACTTCCCTGATTGTTGAGGTCTTTCGTCGCATTTTTTGTGCTGACGGAGTGGCTGGACGTGACGTGTTCGCCACCGTCCAAATCCAGCATGAAAATCAAGAAGGATGCCATCCAGATGGGGAGTGTGCCAAATGATTTCGGCACATAGGTTCGGATTCCTTGTGCAGCTTGGATGCGGGCGATGGACTCGACATATTTCTGCGAGTTGTAGCGCACTTCGCACCCTGCGATTTTCTCAACCGGCTTTCCACCTGCGGTTTCGTTTGCGACAAGACTCTTTCCGAGGGTCGCCAAGACAATTCCGATCTGGTTAATCGGGAAACGGGTATCCCAAGGGTACAAAATATTCTGCGGACCTCGGATGCCGGCAGTCGAGACCTGTGCTTCCTTCGCGTAGTTACGAAACCACTCCCAAAGGTTCAAACGCTCAATCAGTTCCTTATCGAGTTGGAGCGTAAACGCTTTGGGTTCATCTTGGGGAAAAAGTGGTGTTTTGATAGCATC
>JAAXHD010000074.1:5897-6713 GCA_012271015.1 Candidatus Poribacteria bacterium
ATGACCATTTTTTTAATTTACCTTGCGGAGGAATAACGTCCGTTTCAACTATCAAGGGTGTTTCTTGAACCCGCCTGCGTGTTTTTGCTTGGATATTTCTGCGTATTGTTGCAGGCTATGCCTTTGGTTATAGGTGTAGAGATGCAATCCAAAATCGTAGCCCGTAATTAATGGAGGGGTTTTTGCTTGGGCGTTTCCTCTAGGGCTACGGAAAGGCACTTCATTCATCAAATCTACCTGACCGAACCGCAAGGAATAATTAAAAATGTTGCAGGCTATTGTTTTTGAATTTTAAAACATGAACATGTTATCACACTTCCACATTTTTTTCAAATCCGAATTTCGGATTTTCACAGATTCTGTCCGGTAGAAAGTGAGGTCTCACATAAATTGAACAGGATTGAATTCGCGTCAGTCTTGATCCTGAAACATTTACTTTTGTAGGCAATTGGTATATACTTACTGATATAATAAAGGGGCTTATACCATTTCTAAAAGTTTATATCTCATTAACCTCACCTGAGTGCACAGACTCACAGTCTATGCTACAAGAAGACACAAACTAAAAGTTTATGCTACAATTTCAACCAGAAATGGTATTATATTTGCCTTGTGGGGGAACTCTGGTGAAATATAGATATTTCTTTCTATCTGCTATGGTGATTGTTGGCTTGTTAAGTTCAAGTGTTTGTGGAATGTCTGCAAAGGCTCCAGCAACAGCGAAAATAGCCTTTTCATCGTGGCGTGGTGGGAATTTGGACATCTACCTGATGAATCCTGATGGCAGTGAGGAGGTACGACTCACCCGCCATCTGT
>JAAXHD010000197.1 GCA_012271015.1 Candidatus Poribacteria bacterium
GTTTAATTATCAAACTCACGTTATACACCAACAAAAAGGAATGGATTGCGGGAAGATTTGAATAGCAGGCCGGTTTCGCAGCATTTTCATATTCTCATTCTCAGTTGGATGCTATCGTTAGTTCCATTAAAAATCAGGAAGAACATCATGCGCGTCTGACATTGATTCCCTCTATGCCGTAGCCGAGAACATCTCAAAAATAATGTCAGCCGCAACAATGCTGACTATTCTTGAGGAAGGAATAGACATTATGTTTCAGTGTATCAGAGATACACTCAAAAAAGAAAAGCAACTTATCGCTGAGGGGAAAGCTGAGGGGAAAGCTGAGGTGTATCAGGAGGTCGCAGCGTGGGATGAACGCAGGAGACAAGCCGAAGCACGTGGCGAACCCTTCACAGAACCGCCGCCGGCATCCCCAGAAAAGTGATCGAAAAAATAGACCCCCACCCTACCGAATAGTGCCGAGTGAAACCCAACACATGCTTACACCCATCGTGCTGGGTGTGTTGGGTTTCGCTATCTCTCTCTCCAAGACGGGGGACTCTATATCGGCATTTTTCATCTAAAAGAGCGGACTTTGGGTCTTTTCCCGCTCAACCCAACCTACGAGACTTTTTCAAACTCACGTTAATTATGGACTTTACTATAAAATCATGGGAAATCCGGTAACCCTAAAAATCACAGTTCAGACAATCTCCCCAATCCTGCCAAGATCGAAGAGGTTTCCTGTAAATCCTGCTTCAGACAATTTCTCCTGTCCATCCGCCACTCCTGCAAATCCTGATTCAGACAAAAATCTGTAACCAACGCACAAACCCATCGTTTTTTAATAGCGATCAGTTGTTAGCATGGGTTGCTATACAACCCTTTCAGCAATCAGTATTCCCTTGTAGCGTTATGCTGTTAGCTTGTGCTGGCGTGAGACTATAAATCCGACTGCCGCTCGCGGATGACTGATCGCCGACAGCTGACAACCGAAATAAAAAAACTTGACAATATACATCTGTATGTGATACAATTTACGAAAATAGATCTTTTTTGAATGGCAATCGGGCTCCGTCAGCCATCGGCAATCAGTCGTCAATAGGCGTTGTTGACGCGATAACTTTTGCGAGAAGGTATGGATGTCGTTGATGGGCACTAATAACTGATTGCTGAAAGGGGTTGCGTAGCAACTTGTGCTGAAAACCCTTTCTCTGACAACTAACAACCATCATAAGTGTCAGGACTTACGGAGCGTTCTCTTTTGTCCATAACCTGTTAGGTTGGGTTTCCACACACCGCTTGTGTTTTTGAGACATACCCTCTCTCACAGCGCGTGCCACGGTCAAAATTGCGTAGGTCCTAAGTGTAACGAAGATGCTAACTTCTCTACGAAAGCATATAAGACCTAATAACTGAAAGTTAATGGCTTTTATAGCAATCGGTTATCAGCCACCAGCAAGAAAACGCTGTAGCAGCCGAGCGAAACGTGCCTGCCACATACATGCTGACGGCTGACGACTGATGGCTACTACACTGACGGCTGACGGCTGAGAGCCGACGGCTATAAATTGAGGTATATTTTTTCATGAACACCTTAACCACGCGAAAAATTGTTTTGGGCATGCTGATGACCCTCGTGCTGGCGTTCAGCGTGCATGGCATTGCAGATGCTCTGACATTAGAGAAAACATCGGGGGACTTCCAGACAGGCCCCGCCGGTACCAACTTTGAGATAACTTTTTCTGTCAGACTTGATTCAAATACGACAAGGATATATGATAGTGCCGGACATCAGACTGATGAATATGGGAACTTAATTGATAGTTCTGGCTATCTGATTGCGTATGTTAGAGGTAATGCGCGTAGATTCATTAGTAGTGATACTCTTAGCGATGCTAACACTGTAAGTAGTGAATTCTCCTATAATGTCAATTCCATTGATGCTGAGGGCGAGCTCAAAGTGAGGGGACCCAATGATCGCTCGGGTACTGGTTTTGAGGAGGAGCCATATACAGTGGCTCCTAATTTCCCTCTCTACGTTAGTGGTACAAGTGTAGTTGACAGCCAGAACAGAGCCGTTTACATAGAGGAGGAAAGGACTGAAGACGGTGTTAAAGAATATGGATATACAAGAGCGCAGGCGGACCCTGTAGCTCCATACCTCTCGACGGCTCCACAAAGATACGCTTATAATGATGAGCGGATTAAGATAACGAGTACTAATGTAACAGGAATCACATTGCTGCATCAGAATCTGAAGTATGGTCTGAGTGGTGCTTTGGATAAGGACGGTTCCTTCCTGAGTGAAAGGGACAGAAATCTGGGCATTCCGAGTAGCATTACTTTAAAGGTTGAAACGAATAAGACTTCGGCAGCCACACATACAGTTACTATTGAAGATCACCGTGCTGATGATAGGTCTGGTGACTATCCCAACCCGAAACCCATGTCGGATCCTATTGTATTCACACTGTATACAACCACCGGCAGTGGAGATCCCGATAGTGCTACTACGATAACTGTTGCCCCTGGCGATCGTTCTAAATCCACCACTCAATCAACGTACCAAATAGATGGGTTTTATACAGTTACGCCAGCGAATGGTACAGCACTTCTTGCTTATCAGGTGCTTGAGGGACCCGGCACTTTGTATTTGGGAGCGCGTGACGAACCCACGCGCACACCGGGTAAAAGTTTGACAACATCTGAAACGGCTGCTGTATTCCTTTATCTAAATGGTGGTGATAGCAGAGTTCGCGTTTATGTTGATGGTGGGCATCCTGAAGATGGAGCAACGATTGCCTTTTACTATACGGGAAGCGATAGAGACGATAGCGGCACAGGCAATCAACAGCAGCAACAGCAACAGCAACAGCTAACCAACACCATCACCATTTCGCCATCCAGCACCACGGGCGATCCGGGTGAAACGGAAGCGATTAGTGTTTCTTCAAGCCCCGCGGGTGTCTTGGTCACACTGAGCAGTAACGATTTCGACAATACCAACTTCTCACCGCAATCAGGCATAACACCCTTCACGAGCACGCTGACGCTACCGAGCTCGACAGGATCGTATAGTTTCTTCGCCTTCGGTTCGATCGCTGGTGCTACGGTTTCAGATTCAGCGGCCGTTACAGTAGAAACCACTGCCCCCGGCACCCTGACACTCACCCTCGGGGCTCGCGTCGGCACCCAGCAAACCGTTACCGTGAGTGCAGTCAGAGGCGGATCGGCACAAAGTGACGTGCCTTTCACTATAAGCGGTGGCGCGTTTAGTTACAGTGGACGCACGGGGACAGATGGCAGCGTCTCGGCAGTCATTACGCTACCGACTGCGTCAGGCTCCCACACCCTGACTGTCAGTGCCACGGGATACAATTCAAGCCAGGTCACAGCCGGTCCTGCCGGACAGCAGATAGATACAACCCCTACGCCGACAGGGCCCGCTGGAGAGCCAGATAGTATTGCGATTGAAGGGGCACGCCAACGCAGCGGCACAGTGAACCAAAATACACCGCTCCGCGTCCGGGTCACCGATGCCAACGGCACCGGGGTTGCGGATGTCCGAGTCACTTTCAGGGTGCTGTCCCCAGGACAGGGACGACTTTCCCAGCGGGGCAATGGACGGGCGGTCGCCGTCGAGACGGATCGAAACGGCTCCGCCAGTGCGACCCTCACGCCGTTAGGTGCGGGTGACCTCATCATCGAGGCGACAGCTGCCGGGGTGACTGCCCCCGTCACGTTCATCGTCGCGGTCAGTGAAGCACCTGATACCCCATCAACGCCCGCTCCCGGCACAGACGAGACCCCGCGTCCCACAGAGATAGATCCAATGGTGCATGTCGGCGCAGC
>JAAXHD010000264.1 GCA_012271015.1 Candidatus Poribacteria bacterium
ATTATGTCCAAAACTACTTATTGCGTAAATTTTTAGTTGACTTAATTTGGTAAATATTTTATAATTTACTTATATTTTTTGAAAGGAGGTCGAAGTATGCCAATCTACGAAAAATTGATGGGAAATCCCTTCGTTGATTCAGGGGTATGCGGTATTTGTGAGTGGCTGGGACCCGGTGTACAACCGGAGCAGATTACGCGCGAAGACCTTGAGCAAATTGTTAACGATATTGCTCCGATAATGCAAACGGATGCTGGGTGGGGAAATCTACATAGCCTTTTTCCGAATAGCGTCTTAACAAACGCTGCGTACAGCAAGAAAAACCGAGTCGAATTGCTTATCAATGAATGGAAACTTTATTTGAACACAATCAACGAGTTGAACCAAGCAGGAGATTGTATGGGTTGTGGTAGACGTGAGGCTAACACATGGCTTTCAAAAACAAATGTCCCGTTAACAGGTTCAGGCACGTTACGCAACTTTTTTCCAAACTTTGCTGCAGGGGCAGGTTATTGCTCTGCGTGTGCTTTTGCAATCCAAATGTCTCCGCTCGTTTTTATGGCAACAAGTGGAAAGTTTTTGACATTGCATTCCAATTCGTGGAAGGCACTGAGAAGTTGGGCACAGGCATGCGTTGAAGACGTTCGCAATCAACAACTTCAACAAGACATTACCGGATGTTTTAACCCTGGCTACAAAAACCCACGTAACGGGATATTCTACATGGCTCGTAAAATGGCACAATATCGAGAAATGCGGGCAGATGAGTACATATCTATACAAGTTTACTGCTGGACAAATTACAATCAAGGACCTGAACTTGAGGTATTCTACATGCCAGCTCCTGTATTTAAATTTCTACGCATTGTTTATATGAGCAAGTTTAATACAGCGTGGCAGGAGATTGTCCGAAGCGGTTATTTAGTTAATTGGGATAAAGTTAAGTCCGAGGAAGATTACAAGAACCGCACAAACCGTGTGTATGAAAACCTATTGCAAGGTCGTTCTATTCTTGGATTTTTTCTAAGACGGAACGCCCGAAAAACTTACGGAAATTGGGAACTCCTTTCCCTTTACCTAACGGAGATTAGAAATATGGAACAGACACAACTTGAGAAAATCAAACAGGTTGGCGATCTAATTGCGGAGTGCATCCAAAAATCTGAGAGCGATAAACGGCTCAAGCAACTGGAACGTGCTAAAAGTTACGGTGAGTGCAGAAATATCTTGAGATATGTTATTCGCGACAGGATTCAACAAGGGGCACCAGAACCCCTATTTTCAATCAATGATTATATGGAGCATCTTTTCCCACCAAGCGACAACTTAGACCTCACACCGTGGAGAGAAACGCGCGACCTAATCCTATTCCGGATTTATGAAAAACTTCATAACTGGCTGCAAGAACAAGGGTACGTTGAATTTGATGAAGATAATACATCAGATGCAGACGATACATCTGAAACCGAATCAACTCAGGAGGACTAATCATGTCTAAACACCTAATCGGATTAACCCTAATTGATGCCCCCTATTCTGCCCTAAACAACGCGGGGACAGAAGCCTCACAAGCAACTGAGAACATTGTTACCGTCAAAAAACTCCAGAAAGGGCGCAATACCTATCCTTATGTTTCTGGGCAAGCATGGCGAAACTGGTGGCGTACCACTCTTGACCAAGAATTTGAAGATTGGCAAAGTTCGCCGATAGAACGTGAGAAGAAGATCGCTTTTACGGCTGCGGATCCGGTGACTTACGACGATGACGATGTCTTCGGTTATATGCGTGCACAAAGCGAAATGCAGGGGAAAAAGAAGGTTAACGTAACCGTAACCCGCTTGTCCCCTCTTAAGTGTTCTCCACTGATCTCTATTGCGCCGCAAACACCAACGAATGATTTTGGGGTCATGGCGCGTCAAGAAGGCGATCCAGTGCCCTATGAACACCAATTTTATGCATGTGTCCTTCAGGGAATTTTCTCCCTTGACCTCACCGCAGTTGGCGCATTCTCGGACATCAACAAAACCGGCTATAAAAATATAGCTGCCAGTTACGTGTCCAAAATTGAAGGTGCAGGCGGCACACAAGTTGGTGAAAATCCAGTATGGACGCTCCCAAAAGAAATTCGCGTTCGGCGATGCCGACAAACGCTTGAAGCCCTTCCATTCCTCAGCGGCGGGGCAAAACTAACATCACACCTCACCGATGTTACGCCTAAACTGATAATTTTATCAGTCCTTGATGGTGGAAATCATCCTTTCATGAACCTGATAGTCGAACGAAATGGTGTCGGCGAATTATCTATAGACGCACTCCGAGAAGTCATTGACGATTACGCTGACCGCTTCTGTGACGCGATTTACATCGGTAGACGGAACGGTTTCATGGACGAATTAGATCAACAACTTCTCGACTTGAAAAATGACCAAAATCTGTCGTGCGAAGTCGTTTACGATTCACCGAATAAAGTGATAGCCCAACTTGCCCAGACATTGGGAGAACACCTTGGAGATACACCATGAAAGTGATTCGTGTTCACATTACAGGATGGGTCTCGTCTTTTCGGAATCCGCTATTCATTAGCGGATTCCAACCCACACTGCCTATGCCTCCGCTCTCAGCAATATACGGTATTATCACTGCTGCCCAAGGCGAATGGGTTACACCCTACGATGTGTCACTCGGATTCGTCTTTCACAGTAGTGGAAAAGCAGTCGATTTAGAAACTGTCTATGAATCCTCTGGGAAATTAGAAGCAAAATCAAACATCAACAGGCGCGAATTTCTGATTGATCCCGAACTCTATCTCTATACCCCAGAAATGTGGTTAAAAGAAGCGTTTGAAAGGCCATGTTATCCATTGCTTTTAGGACGTTCTTCCGATTTAGCAACCGTAAAATCTATAACGGAAATTGAATTAGAGAATAGGTCAGAAACCGTCTATAGAGACACATTGCTCCCGTTTCCTGACGAACAACTCTATGGACAGGTACAAGCACTCCCTACTCATTTCACAGCGGAAATCCCGCGTCGTCCATGTGGCACTCGGGCGTATTGTCTGATAACAGAAAAAATCAATTACCGTGGTGATGTGCTACACGATTCTGAAATGGATTGGGGGGTCTACCTCCATGAGCGTATCCCTGGCGATTTTACCGTCCCAATGGAGCACAGCAGGAAACCTATTGATAAGAATTACCAAATCCCGAAGGCAGCAGGGACCCAGATGAAACTCGACATCTAAATTATAAAAAACCACATCGTAGGGGCGGGGTCCCCCCGCCCATGAGAACCAATAACACAACCACATCGTAGGGGCGGGGTCCCCCCGCCCATGAAAATCAATAACACAAATCTTATGAAACCCAAACCCAATCTCCGACATCGCCGATCCATGCGCTTACCTGGTTATGATTACACGCAACCCGGTGCATATTTCGTGACCATCTGTGTACAACACCGAAAATGTTTATTGGGAACAATAACAGATGGGAAAATGCAATTGAATGAGGCAGGTCAAATTGTCATTGAATATTTAAATCATATTCCACAACATTTTCCGTCTGTTGAATTAGACGCGTATGTTGTCATGCCCAATCATATCCACGGAATCATCGCATGGGGAGTCTCATTACCGGGGAATCCTCATCCGCCAGAAATCGTAGGGGCGGGGTCCGCCCGCCCATCTCAAAATGCAACGCCATTTGAAAACACCCAAAACGTAGGGGCGGGGTCCCCCCACCCGTCCCAAAACAATCCAAACCGTATCAACGAAACAGCGTCACCCTCATTGGGCAAAATCGTAGCCTACTTCAAATACCAATCCACCAAGCGTATCAACCAACGCTACAATACACCCGGGACGCGTTTTTGGCAAAGAAATTATTACGATCACATCATCCGAAACGACCCAGATTTACAACGACTTCGCGAATACATTCAGATTAATCCGATGAAATGGGAATTAGATCAATTGCATCCTGACAATCCTTCCAAATGGTGATAGATACGCGTCAACAGAACAAAGACGGGCATGGGAACCAAGCCCCTACGAAATTATCAGAGATATGTGAATGGGCATGGGAACCAAGCCCCTACGAAATTATCAGAGATATGTGAATGGGCATGGGAACCAAGCCCCTACGAAATATTGATGGAATAAAGACGGGCGTGGAAACCATACCCCTACGGAGAGAAAAATCTATGTCAATATTGTTTGCCAAAAGTGATCCATTAGAGACACTTCTTGATCATACAGAGAATTGCCTCGCGGTATACAATAGCCTTCGAGAGCGGATGCCATTTTTAACCGATGTTTCCCAAAATCCTGAGTTCTTTGAACATCTTTTCTATGCGGTGGCACTTCACGATTTCGGAAAGGCTGCGACTGGTTTCCAAAAGCAGCTCAACAATCGTACGCTATGGAACTTTCGACACGAAATCCTGTCCACTGGGTTTGTTGTTAATCTTCAATTCCCACAAAACGTAAAACAGGCAATAGCGCTCGCGATTTTAACACACCACAAAGATATTAAGACCTTGATAGAAAAACACCCGTGCTGGTCCCAAAACAAGCACGGCTATCAGGAATGGCAAAGACGAGTCGCAGAACTCACACCGAATTGGGATGCTTTGACAGAAATTCAGAAGCATGTACCGCGTTGGTGTCCTACAGCAGAATGCGTCTGGACACCTGTAGACTCACCCGATCAACTGATTAGCGGGTACCGCGAATTTCTCACGCCTTATATGAACGACTTAGAGGACGGTGATTTAACCACCTTACACGGTACTTATGGCATGCTCCTTCGCGGATGTATGATCGCGTGCGACCATCTCGCTTCGGCAGGCAAAAATGAAATCCAGACGGCACTTGACCAACTACAAGCGCATCTCATACGACACATTGAAAAGAAATCTGAGCAGCGAGGAACACGTTTTTATGGATGGGAAGGTTTTCAAAAAACTTCTGGTGAAACTTCTGGGCAGCTCATGCTCTCCGCGCCAACAGGTTCCGGCAAAACCGAAGCTGCACTCCTCTGGTCCGACAAAAATCAGAGCGAAACGTTTGGAAACCGCGTCTTTTACGTTTTACCCTACACAGCAAGTATTAACGCTATGTATAATCGACTGAAGGAACTCGTATCTGACGAAAAAATTGGTGTGTTGCATGGTAAAGCCGCCTATTTTATTTATCAGCAGTTCGTTGATAAGGAATACACACAACGGGAAGCAGCGGAGTCAGCGCGTCAGGAGATCAATCTAACACGGAAAATATGCCGTCCTTATAAGGTACTAACACCGTTCCAGCTTCTTAAAGCGTTTTTCGGTATACGTGGGTTTGAAATGCAGATGGCAGAGATGTCCGAAGGGCTCTTTATCTTTGACGAAATCCATGCCTATGACCCACATACAACCGCGCTTATTTTGACCATGATAGAGAAACTCCGTAAAGATTACAATGCAAAATTCTGCATTATGACTGCTACTATGCCACGATTCCTAAAAAACATGATTAGCGAGACACTTGAGGAGCCACTGCAAATTGAGATGGATGCCGAAGAGCGAGATAAATACACCCGACATCGGGTGCAGTTACTGGAAGATAATATCCATGATGCAGTTCCTCTGATTGTGGAACGTATCAGTCAAGGACAACGCGTATTGGTTGTTTGTAATACTGTCAGACAGGCACAAAATGTATTTCAGGAATTGATGGGTGTAACTGAGAATGCCAAACTCTTACACAGTCGATTTATCCTCAAAGACCGGGAACGCATTGAAAAGGAACTTGAAGATGTGGATCTTCTTGTTGGTACGCAAGCTGTTGAGGTCTCATTAGATATTGATTTTGATTGTCTCTTTTCGGAACCAGCACCGATTGATGCTCTGATTCAACGTTTCGGACGCGTCAACAGAAAACGCCAAAAAGGTATATGCGATGTTTCTATCTGCAAAAAAGGCGGTGAAAACGATCACTACATCTATTCCAAAGACAAGGTTGAACGGACGCTACGTGCCTTTGAAACCGTTGATGTTCTCTATGAGTCAACAATCCAGGATCTAATTGATGAAGTCTATAACGACGGTTATGATGAAAAAGAGCGTGAAGTATTTGAGACAGCAAAGAGATTGTTTGAACGACATCTTCAAGGTATCGTTCCTTTCATAGAGAGTCCATCAAGTCGTCAAGAATTTAATGAACTCTTCAAAAGTGTTGAGGTCGTGCCAGAATGTTATGAGGAAGATTTTTGGGAGAAAATTGAGAACCGCGAATATTATGACTCGAAAGCCTATATTACCCAGATTAGCTATAATCAATTTGCTCGATTAAACAAAGACGGACAGCTCTATGAACAGAAACGTTTTGGTCAATTAGGGCAGTGGTTCATAAAGGTTCGTTACGATGAAACACTCGGATTGCTCATAGATGAACACAGCACGAATATCTTGTAGCGGGCAGGGAAACCCAGCCCCTACGTGGAGTTCAGCACCTCTTCAAAATCTGAAAGTTGATGGCGGGCAGGGAAACCCAGCCCCTACGATTTTGGAATCGTCAGGTTATCATTTTATATTTGCACAAAATTTAAAAAAGGAGGACACCATACACATGCAAAACGCAGACCAACCCAACATCACAGGCACCGCCATCAACTATCTCTATGTTTGCACACGAAAACTCTGGTTCTACCAAAACCACCTCGAAATGGAGCATACCTCCGAACGCGTTGATCTCGGACAACTCCTCCACACCGAAAGCTACCCGCGCGAAAAACGTAGAGAATGGAGCATCAATAACCTTATCCAAATAGATTTCGTTGATAAAGATGGTGTTCTCCACGACATCAAATCCGGCCCCGCAATGGAAACCGCGCACATCATGCAGCTCTGCTACTACCTTTACCTCCTCAAACAGAAAGGTGTGACGAATAGGAAAGGCGTTATCAACTATCCGCGCCAACGACGCACTACAGAAGTCAAGCTCACACCTGAAAGGGAGCAAGAGGTACAAACCGCTATCGAACGGGTGAACGAGATCGCCGATCTGCCGACACCACCGCACGCCGATTATATGAAAATCTGTAAATCCTGTAGTTATCAAGAGCTCTGCTGGAGTTAGTATCGGGCGAGGGAACCTCGCCCCTACGGTTAATATGTCCTAAGATTCAATACGAACAAAACACTCATAAAGGAATTTATCAAATATGCCACGCAACTACTACATCACGCAACCCGGCAGACTCCGCCGGAAAGATAACACGCTCTACTTAGAGCCAGAGGACGCGCCACGTATACCGATTCCGGTCGAAGATATCGACGCACTTTACTTCTACGGTGAACTTGATCTCAACACGAAACTCCTCAACTTCTTATCACAGAAACATATCGCCTTCCACGTCTTCAACTACTACGGCTATTATGCTGGTAGTTACTATCCGAGAGAGTATCTCAACTCCGGTTCTTTGCTCGTTAAGCAGGTACAACACTACGAAAAGCCTGCCAAACGTATGGTTATCGCACGCGAGTTTGTCGAATCGGCTGTTTTCAACATGCTCCGGATCCTGCGTTATCACACCAACCGAAACAAGGATTGTAGCGCACAAATCGAAGCGATTGAGACCAACCTCACAGAAAGCCGAGCTGCAAAGAACACAAACGAACTGATGGGGTACGAAGGCATCATACGAGATACTTACTACGCCGCCTTCAATACGATCTTGACGCTCAAAACACCGTTCGAGAAACGCGTCCGTCGTCCACCGGACAATCCGATTAACGCTATCATTTCGTTTGGAAACTCGATGATCTATTCAGCGTGCCTTACTGAAATCTATCGTACGCAACTCAACCCGACCATCAGCTTTCTCCATGAACCCGGCGACCGACGCTTTTCACTCAGCCTTGACCTCGCCGAAATATTCAAACCGCTGATCGTTGACCGAATTATTTTCCGTCTGTTCAACCGTCAGCAACTCAACGAGTCAAAACATTTTGAAACCAATGTTGACGGTTGTTATCTCAATGAAAACGGACGCAAACTCTTTATCGCTGCATTTGATGAACAATTGAAGCAGACTGTCTCACATCGCCGGTTAAAACGTCATGTTTCCTACCAACGACTCATCCGACTGGAGTGCTACAAACTCATCAAACATCTCGTTGAGATGGAACCGTACCAAGCACTCCGTCCATGGTGGTAAACAAGCCTCTTGTAGGAGTAAGGTCGTGTTGTAACATAGACTGTTAGTCTGTGCATATCCAAATCGAAACGAACCACTCGTAGGGGCGAGGTCGCCTCGCCCACCATTTTCCCAATAATACCAAAAAGGAACATCCACAATGTACATCATCCTCGTCTACGATATCGAAGTCTCCCGCGTCGCCAAGGTATGCAAATACCTCCGACAACATCTAAATTGGATTCAAAACTCCGTCTTCGAGGGAGAATTGACGAAAGCACAACTTGCGCGGGTCAAAAGCGGATTAGCCGCCATCACCGATCCGGAGAAAGACTCCGTCATCATCTTCCAACTCCGTGATGCACGCTGGCTGAATAAAGAGGTTATGGGTGTTGATAAGAACCCTGCGACAAACCTGTTGTAGACAGGATTTCGATGGTAATCGGAGCAGGCGATCTGCCGTCAACCTCACCCAATTGTCAATTTTGGGAGCATTTCAGAAAGCCTGAATTCCGCCAATTGTGTATCTAAACGCACGTGTTGCCTGATGCTGTCAACCTCCCAGAGAATTTGCACGATCAGAGGTTGACAGCAACCGCCTCCGAAAAAACGCAATTGTAAAAATTATGTTGACAGATACCACAAGGATCCGATATAATATTATAGAGGTTTCATAAAGCCTTTTAATCGAACCAGTTTGGAATTGAAACCAACATACAAAGAATAACGACACTGAAAATAGACATTCTTTTAATCGAACCAGTTTGGAATTGAAACTTTGTAGAGTTGATGGAACGTATTCGTGATATGTTTGCGCTTTTAATCGAACCAGTTTGGAATTGAAACGAACATTGACTCTTACTGGCTCTACGATTATGGTACTTTTAATCGAACCAGTTTGGAATTGAAACGGCGAATCTCCTATTTCTGAACTCGATATTGATATTCTTTTAATCGAACCAGTTTGGAATTGAAACTTTACCGCGCATGACGCGCTTTTTAGCGGCCATGTTGACTTTTAATCGAACCAGTTTGGAATTGAAACCAGAATCGCCTGTGACGCATTTTGGAAGGGGGGGGGTCCTTTTAATCGAACCAGTTTGGAATTGAAACCGTCTTTCGTCTGGACAGACATACACGACTTACATGAACTTTTAATCGAACCAGTTTGGAATTGAAACCAACTCGTTCAAAACTACTCGCCGCCCTCGAATTTTCCCTTTTAATCGAACCAGTTTGGAATTGAAACACGTTTTTTTCAGACAGAGGGTGATGTAAATACTTTAGCTTTTAATCGAACCAGTTTGGAATTGAAACTGAAACCCATGTATGATACAATCGAGATCGCGGACGACTTTTAATCGAACCAGTTTGGAATTGAAACTTGACTGCCTCTGATGTTCTTTTTACTGGTCACGTCCTTTTAATCGAACCAGTTTGGAATTGAAACAGCGAAATCGCACGCATTTTCACCTCCTTAAGTTACTTTTAATCGAACCAGTTTGGAATTGAAACTATAGCTACCGGAGACGACGAACGCGATATCGACTTTTAATCGAACCAGTTTGGAATTGAAACCTATACCCCCCCACCTATAGTGTTTTCGGCATTGTACTTTTAATCGAACCAGTTTGGAATTGAAACAAAACCAATCCAAGTAAGAAGCAACCAACATGGACTGTGTCTTTTAATCGAACCAGTTTGGAATTGAAACGCTTTTTACAAGCTTTCTACGTTTACAGAGTCAGTTGACTTTTAATCGAACCAGTTTGGAATTGAAACTGGAATCAGGGGAGCTAAGCATTCCTCATTCCTTACATCTTTTAATCGAACCAGTTTGGAATTGAAACATAGCAGGCCAGAGCGGAAAACCCTGACTACGCTTTTAATCGAACCAGTTTGGAATTGAAACGTACTCGGGCTCTAAATATTCAGTCCCAACCAAGTAGACTTTTAATCGAACCAGTTTGGAATTGAAACCCCTGGCTTTCAGTGGGCGTGGTTTCGGTACTGGTCCTTTTAATCGAACCAGTTTGGAATTGAAACAGCTAAGGCACACCAAAAAAGGGCGTTGTGTAAGAGAGCTTTTAATCGAACCAGTTTGGAATTGAAACATTTGTCCAACCAGATGTCGTAAAAGCCAACGACATCTTTTAATCGAACCAGTTTGGAATTGAAACGTATTCTTTTGGAGGGGCGGTCGAGGAGGTAAAGTTAACTTTTAATCGAACCAGTTTGGAATTGAAACAAACCTGGCTGGCAGTGGGCTTGGTTTCGGCATTGGACTTTTAATCGAACCAGTTTGGAATTGAAACTTTTATGGTGTTCCCTAGGAGGTGAAAATGCGTGCCTTTTAATCGAACCAGTTTGGAATTGAAACCACCCCCCCCCGCTTCACCAAGGTGTGTCCTTGTCATCTTTTAATCGAACCAGTTTGGAATTGAAACCCTATAATTTTTAGTGCACTTTACTTAGTTGGAACCTTTTAATCGAACCAGTTTGGAATTGAAACCTTAGATAAAAGTTATTCCCGTCAACGCCGAATATCCTTTTAATCGAACCAGTTTGGAATTGAAACATGTGAAGGTTGGCTGCCGTCACTGCGCTGTGTGTGACTTTTAATCGAACCAGTTTGGAATTGAAACCGGGCCAAAGCGGAAAACCCAAATTACGCGCATCAACCTTTTAATCGAACCAGTTTGGAATTGAAACCTGAAGGTTCCCGGTGCGGAGATTTTGTCATTTCAGATCTTTTAATCGAACCAGTTTGGAATTGAAACACCCATACTGAAATGAAAGAGCGTTTATCGAAAATGTTCCTTTTAATCGAACCAGTTTGGAATTGAAACATACAATTGCGTCTACGGCATCGGGGACAGCCGGGTCTTTTAATCGAACCAGTTTGGAATTGAAACCCGAATCCTCCGGCCACAGCGGGAAACCCAAATTACGCGCTTTTAATCGAACCAGTTTGGAATTGAAACTATCCTTTCCGCTGCTGTGTTGAGCTGTCCAGTCTGACTTTTAATCGAACCAGTTTGGAATTGAAACTCGTCTCATATTGGGATGTAAGCACATACTTCTCACGCTCTTTTAATCGAACCAGTTTGGAATTGAAACACAACCAACCTTAACATAAGTGTTAATGGCCGCAGACTTTTAATCGAACCAGTTTGGAATTGAAACGTGCCGCGCCAGAACTGTTTTCCACGACCACAAAGACACTTTTAATCGAACCAGTTTGGAATTGAAACTCTCTCTTTATACAGTTTTGGAGGGGCGGTCGAGGCTTTTAATCGAACCAGTTTGGAATTGAAACCTTGTCGACGATGATGAAAATGAAGCTACTGCGGAGTTCCTTTTAATCGAACCAGTTTGGAATTGAAACTTTGGAATTCAATGAACTGGGGCCAGTCCAAGTCCAAGCTTTTAATCGAACCAGTTTGGAATTGAAACCGAACTGATACAAACCCTCAATAAAGGCGAATATGTGACTTTTAATCGAACCAGTTTGGAATTGAAACCCCACGTGGAGATGAAGGAACGCCTGTCAAAGATGTCTTTTAATCGAACCAGTTTGGAATTGAAACAAAATAATGAATGAGGAATGTTTAGCTCCTCGAAGGCCTTTTAATCGAACCAGTTTGGAATTGAAACTAAAATAAGTTTATGCTGGCCTGTGAGGCACTTAACTTTTAATCGAACCAGTTTGGAATTGAAACGCAGTTTATTGATGCACGTAATTTGGGCTTTCCGCTGCTTTTAATCGAACCAGTTTGGAATTGAAACACACAAATAATGACTATGTCTCGTGAGGATCCTAACCTTTTAATCGAACCAGTTTGGAATTGAAACTAAATAAAAGTTATTCCAGTGAGCGCGCTATAGCGCGTACTTTTAATCGAACCAGTTTGGAATTGAAACATAGACACATTGATAGAAACATTCCCCAGTTATCCTTATCCTTTTAATCGAACCAGTTTGGAATTGAAACTTATAATAAATGCCGGCTCCGAAATGACCATCATCCTTTTAATCGAACCAGTTTGGAATTGAAACATACACGCCTATCAGAATAAACCCGTGATGCGGACTTTTAATCGAACCCGTTTGGAATTGAAACTCATCAATCTCCGCATGCCCGAAGGGCGCGCCGTCTTTTAATCGAACCCGTTTGGAATTGAAACCTGGATCTACATCTACAAAAGAACTACGATCTACATCTTTTAATCGAACCCGTTTGGAATTGAAACAGAACAGGCTAAAGCCGCAGGCTAACAGCCTACGGTACTTTTAATCGAACCCGTTTGGAATTGAAACGACTTTAGCAACTATACACGAATTAACAGCCGGTTGTTGCTTTTAATCGAACCCGTTTGGAATTGGAATGGCTGGAATGCTGGGAGGTCGGAAAGGCTGCTGAGCATGCCTGTTTGAAACTTCGGACTGACGACTGAAAGATTTTTTCGCAGAAAAAATCGTACCGAAAACTATTGCCTAATCGAACCCGTTTGGAAGCGAAACTTTGTCTTGGCATTCCCATATAGACTGAATACGTTTTGATTTAGGGGAATTTCAAATGGAAGTGAGACCCCTCACACCACAGACAGAGGCATAACTTTGACAAATATACTCAAGAACACAGTTAAGTCTTGAAACGGTTCAAGAGTTGCGTTACCCCTGCTGGCATCTCGCCGCGCTGCATTCTTATTTCGATGTGCGCGCTCGCGAGATACTCGCGTCCTTCCCGCTTATCAAAATCGATAATAGGTTCTGTTACGATCTGCATCTCGTCTGTGAGTTCTAATGTAAAATTTAGGGTTTCATTTTGGTTTAACTCAAGAGGACTTACGCAATTTTGACTGCAGCCTATTCTGTTAGATCAGATTTCTCGGAAAACCGAGCGTTCTGCGGACACAAACTAACAGTTTTGCGGC
>JAAXHD010000170.1 GCA_012271015.1 Candidatus Poribacteria bacterium
ATTGAGGCGGTTATCGCGTACCTCCAGAGTCTCGGTGGCGAAATTGATCCGACTCCGTTTGATGAACCGATAGATCGCGCAGACACCGCAACAGCCGCTGCGGCACTTCCACCTTTGCTTACAGGTGATCCAGAACTCGGCAAAAAGGTTTTTGTGACTGCGGCGTGTATCTCGTGCCACGCTGTGACGGGTATAGAAAGTCCAGCCGCAGGTGAGACGACTACAGATTTTGAAGTCGTCACTGCACCAGACCTCTCTGAAATTGCCGCCTTTAACGACATGCGGTATCTTGAAGAGTCAATCCTGCTTCCGAGTGCGCAAATTGTAAGTGGTTACGGTGCCGTTACGGTTCGTGCCAACGGAACAATCTATCAAGGAACGCTTGTCTCGCAGGATACAGAACAGATTGTCGTCCGAACCAAAACGGCGGATGGTGTTGAAGAGGAGTATACCCTCTTATTGAGTGAACTCGATGAGGAACCGATTGAAGAACTTAGCAATCTGCAAGCGAGAGGTTATTTTACGTTGACGCTAACGCCTGCGGATGCGGATGCTCCCGTCAGCGGTGAAATCGTTTCGGAAACTGATGACACCGTAACGCTTAAGGTCGGTGGCGAAGATCGGACATTTTCTAAAACAGATGTGAAAAGCCAAATGACCGTTATCACTTTTGATGACGATGAAATTGTTGGCGAGTATGTTTCAGGCACGATGGATGACGAAGAAATCGTCCTAATGGTTGACGGGAGTGAAGAGATATTTGATACATTTGATCTAAATGAGGCTAATTTTACCCGTGCCTCTGGCAAAAAGTTGTTCGTCACATCGCCGATGCCCGAAAACTTCCCGCTCCTGTTATCGGTGTTGGATATGAGCAATTTGCTCTCTTTCTTGAGTACGCTTACCGGCGCGACAGCGGAAGCAGCAACAGCAGGGACAGATGACGCTTCCGCCGAATAATTTTGACGATTAAATCTGAGCTGTCCTTCCGTTGTCAGGGCAGTATTCCAATTGTTAAACAAACCTGTCATAACCTAAAGTAGGTTTCTTAACGATTTTAGATCGGGGTTGACAACGGAAACCCCGCCCCGAAGCACATAGTTAAAAATAAAAAAATGAAAAGACTGTCGCTCTTCACAATATGTCTCATAATTCTGGTTGGTTCTTGGGTTGTACTGCGGTTTGCCATTGGTGGCATCATCTCAGTGCCGATACCGGGCAGCGTAATTGCGATGTATATGGGGTTGATTCTAATCGCCGTCTTGGTGCATATCTCCGTTGAGGATTCGCTCTTTCGCGAATTTTTGCGCCCCATCCATGAAACACTCGTCGATAACAATCGCCGTGTCCGCCGCCGTGTGATCG
>JAAXHD010000275.1 GCA_012271015.1 Candidatus Poribacteria bacterium
GAGGCGTTTTCAGCCATTATCCACAAGTGGAGAAGGCGATTTTATACGGTTCACGCGCCACAGGCACCTACCGAAACGAATCTGATATTGACCTTACTCTTTATGGTGCGGCGTTAACACACAGCGTCCTGTCCGGAATTGACACCGAATTAGACGATCTCCTCCTGCCCTATACCATTGATCTCTCTATTTTCCATCAGATTAACAACCCTGCGATGGTCGCACAGATTCAACGTGTCGGCGTAAACTTTTACGAGAAATACACAGATGCCTGAAGGAATAGTAGGAGTAACCCAAGTTGCCATGTTTGTAGCATAATCTTTTAGATTGTGCATATCCGTGCGCAAACTGAAAGTTTACGCTACGAAGAAAACAGTGTTGACATACC
Organism: Candidatus Poribacteria bacterium; assembly: GCA_012271015.1. Taxonomy (GTDB): domain Bacteria; phylum Poribacteria; class WGA-4E; order WGA-4E; family WGA-3G; genus WGA-3G. The sequence continues at coordinate 389 of JAAXHD010000275.1, forward strand.
TAAAATCTTGTAAATAGCATCCCCCACAAGCAACAACGCCTCGGACACAAAAACGCTTAAAATTCGCGCAATCTGTAAAATCCGCGACAATCCGCGATTCAGACCCTACACCCACCACACCTAATCTGACCCGTTATCCCACTTTTCCGTAACGCCTTTAAGCGAAATGACGTTAACTCCTTGAGGAGAGGAATTTTTTAAAATTCGCATTGAAAACCGAACCCGACGAAAAAACTCCAACACATGTTCCTGCGTTTGAATTCGCTTGAAGGAGGAAAATTACGAATGTTGTTCAATAAATTGAAATTTATCTTAATTTTTGCCGTGCTGCTTGTTGCAGGACTCGTCTTTGTTGCGACCCCTGCAACCGCAGCTGTAGCACCAGTCTTGTCGGTGCCAGATGAGATAGAAAATGTTCCCGGTGAAGCGGACACGGAGGGCATACAAGTATACGGTATCAGAGCTGAACCCGTTCCCTTTGAGTTGACGGTTACATTTCAGGAGAACTCCGATCCACCAGTCAATACCCCAGTAACCGGTTTTGAGGTCGAGGATATTGAGTTGATTGCTGCAGGCAGCAACGGCAATATTGTTCCGGGGGGCGCGACAGTTTCTGCCGTTCGATCCAATGCCAATGATAGTGTCTATACAACTACAATCACCGCCAAGCCGAACATCGACACAGTCATTATAAACGTGCCAAAGCAGGCTGCTAATACTCCTGGTAGGTGGGACCCTAATACGGGGACTATTCAAGGTAATAATCCTACTGAGGCGGCTGACCAAATAGTAGTCAATATAATTCGGAGTGCAGCACCGCCACTCACGTTGTCACCTGATAGGTCCATTAGTGGCAACACGACGTTTACGGTGACGTTAACCTCGACGACACCCATTACACTGACGAGTACCGATCTCAAAGTCGGCGGTGGATCAGTGGATAGTCTCTCGTCTGATGCCGCCAAAAGAGTTTGGACGGTGACAATTCTCCCTGGGGTCGGCAGAACCCAGATAACAGTGGAACCGGCGGATAACGGCAATTATATCTTTCCCAAAGGCACGTTTACTGTAGATACGACCGGACCCATCGCGACGATTACACCGACACCTATAGGCAACGGTGTGTATAGTATAACTATTACCTTTGACGAATCCTTACAGACGGGTGCGACGCTGCTTGCCAGCGAAATCGCCGTTATCGGTGCCTCGATCGGTGTCCTCAGTCCAATCCCCGCGACGAGCAGTTATGTCGCAACGCTCATCCCGAATTCCGGTGTTACAACGGTGACCGTGCAGATTAACGCCGGTGCCGTAACAGATGCCGGTGGGACCCCAAACGCCGCAACGCCTTCCCCCGCCCTCAGTTTCAGAGTCGCCGCAGGAGCCACGCCACCAGGAGCCACGCCAGGACAAGGAAGTGTGACAATTAGTGAAATTATGTTCGCTACGGATGGCGGCGCGGATGAAATCCAGTGGATTGAACTCTCCAATAATTCTAAGACCGCAGCCGTTGCTTTAGATGCTGGTAGTGGGTGGGAGCTCATCATTGAAAACTACGACGATCGGCGCGCAATCAGAGATCCCCTATCTGGAACAATTAATTTTAAGAATAGTGGTCGCGTGAAAACGATCCCACCGGAGCAGGCAGTGTTAATCGTCTCAGCGAATGGCAGAAGTTCTCCTACCACGCATGCGAAAGGACAACTTTTCGTAGCGACCCGTGTCTTCAAAGTTTACCCAGCACTCGCCGCTGAATTTGGGATGCACACCGCGAGGGATCCCTTCTTACATCCCACCGAGGGGTTCTACATCCAGCTCGTTGATGGAGGGAATAACCTCGTCGATGAAGTTGGAAATCTGGATGGCAGAACCCGGACGGCCGATGCACCTGCATGGGAATTACCCGACGGATGGACAGAAGAGGGTACCCGGACCTCGATCATCCGCCGGTATCGCAGAGGCATAGCAGACGATGGCACCCGGTTGGATGGATGGATCGCCGCAGCAGAAACCTCGTTCTTGTACCTATTAGAGAAGAGGATTGATACCTGGTACGGCCTCAGAACCGACCAGGGAAGCCCCGGTGTCCGGGCAGGACGGGCACTTCCGGTCCAACTGTCTCAATTCCGCCCAGACCGCACCGAAACCGGCACGGTTGTCATTAACTGGGCGACCGAGTCCGAGGTGGACAACGCCGGATTCAATATATTGCGAAGTGAAACGAGGACGGGTGAATTCAAGGTCATCACCGCCCAGTTGATTCCGGGGGCAGGCACGACCGCTGAACGGAATACCTACACGTGGACAGACACGACAGCGAAGCCGAACGTCGTCTACTACTACCAAATTGAAGACGTATCTCTGGATGGCGAACGTCAGACATTGGCGACAGTCCGCCTGAGAGGATTTGTTTCCGCTACAGGTAAGCTGACGACGCAGTGGGGACAATTGAAACGCTCGCGAGATTAACCAACCAACACATATGCTAAAAGCGTTCCCTGAAACAACCAACGGGCAATGGACTTCGGTCCGTTGCCCGCTTTTTTTCCTTAAAGTCCCCTGATAAGGGGCGGGGAATGCCATACGGGGAATGCCATACGGAGAACCTTCATACCCTTGATTCGCATTCATACCCCGGTTCATGCCACACGGCATTCATACCGTTGATTTGAGGTCGCCCACACGGGAAACCTCATACCGTTGATTCTGATTCTTTAGGGGGTTAAATACACCTAAATACTCTCACTGTGAATCATTTTCAAGTTCATCAAGTTGATGCACAACGGCGAGTGGGGTTGCGGCAAGTAGACCCGCATCAATCGGAAACGTGACACCGGAGATCCATTTCGATTCGTCACTGGCGAGGAAAACGGTTGCCCAAGCGACATCCCACGCGGTTCCCTCCGTTCCGAGCGGTCCGATAAGCCGCCGCCGTTCCCGTTCGGCTTCGCTCAAATACGGTGCAGGAAATGAAGCATAGAGATGTCCGGGCGCGATGCAATTCACCCGGATATTATCTCGTCCGTGATGAACCGCCATCACTGTTGTCGCAGAAATCATCCCGCCCTTCGCGGCGGCATACGGCAAATTTCGAGAGGAACCCGCACGCAACGCGTCGATGGACGAGACGTTGATAATGGAACCGCCTCCCGCCTCAGCCATCCGAGGCACAGCGTGTTTGCACGCCAGAATCATGCTTTTGAGATTGACATCCATGACTCTGTCCCACTTCTCTTCGTCCACCTGCGTGACGACCCCGGAGCCGCCAAGACCAACGTTGTTGAAGAGAACGTTCACTTTCCCAAAACGTTCGACAGCGGCTTCTACCATTCCAGCACAGGCGTCTTCTGTGGACACATCTCCGATGAATACCGATGCTTCGCCGCCTTCCGCCTCAATCTCTGCAAGCGTGGCGTTGGCATTCTCGGGGGAGAGGTCCGCCAACAGGACTTTTGCACCCTCTCTCGCGAAAAGTATTGATGTCGCATAGCCGGTGCCGTCGACTTCCCCTTTTTTGCCGGCACCTGTAACAATCGCAACTTTCCCATTCAATCGATCCATATTTTAATTTTTCCTTGCGGTTCGATCAGGCAGGTTTGGGTATTGACGTGCCTTTCCGTATATCCGCCTGCGTGTTTTTGCAAACGCTGAAATCCAATGCGAAGAAAGTGTTTCTGCGTATTGTTGCAGGCTACGGGTTTGGGGCTAACGAATACCTCTTAACTGACAACTGGTAACTAATTGCCAATTCCCAACTTATCGTTAATTTCCTTCTGATAGCCTTCCAATTCGCAGTTTTCGATCTCTTCGATCGTCACTGGACGACCGAACCATCCCGATTCATAGACTGCCATGCAGATGGCTTCTGACCGCATGCCTTCGACGGCATCCACTTCCGGTTTGCCACCACTTCGGATAGCATCGGCGAAGTATTTCAGTTCAATCGCAACGGTATCTTCTACACCGCCTGGGAAATAGTATTCCCGCTCCGAGTCGCTGAGGCTATTCGTGAACTCCTGCATGAGGTTATCGTTGGAGATCGGTTCGCCACCGCGCGGCACCAATCCCTCGTTCCAATCGAGCGAACCTTCGCTGCCGTAAACGGTGTGTTGACGGAAACCGTGTCCCGGGGCAGAGCCGACCCATGTCCATTGCGCTGTAACGCCCTGCTCAAACTTGATGGTAGCGATCATCGCGTCCTCAATGTCAACAGCGTAACCACCTTCTCTTTCTGCAGGATTATCGTAGCGGAAAGGTTCATAAGCCTTGTTGATCGCGTAGACCTCCTCGGCTTCCATACCGAGGATATAGCGCATCAGATCCGTGAAATGCACACCGCCATCTAATGCCCAACCGCCGCCTGCGTCCATCTTGAAGTTGCGCCAACCCCATTTCCCTAAGCCTTCGCTGGCTTCTATCCAAAAGAACATGCGTGGATCACCGATACGTCCTTGAGCGATTGCCCAACTACGGGTGCGTTGGATGCGCGCCAGACGATAGTTTTCAGCGACGGAGATAATTCTGTCGTTGCGATCCGCGGCGTCCATCATCAGTTTACATGCCCGCATTGTGATACCGAACGGCTTTTCAATGATAACATGTTTTCCAGCGTCGATCGCAGGTACAGCAAGCGTATGGTGTGCGCTGTGGAGGGCACAGATGTCAACACACTCCAGATCGGGGTGCTTCGCCAGCATATCGTCAAGTTCTGTGTAGACCGCTGGTTTCGTACCGCCTTGGAACTCGTGTGCCTGATTTGCCCGTTCTTCGGCGCGTTCCACTGCGATGTCGCACGCCGCCACGATCTCATAATCTCTAATCCCTTTCGACCAGAGTTCGCGATACCCACCCATGTGCGCACCGGACATACCACCACATCCGACTAATCCCATTTTAATTCGTTCTGCCATGTCAGTAAGCCTCCTTGTGTGTTCTCGTGATTCACGCGTGTCCAATACGCGCCCACACGTGGACATGCGAAATTATATGTGATGCATTGTCTCGTGTCAATATTTTTATCTCTGGGCGGAGTCGTTCAGTTTTCATGTAGAAGCGATCTTCGACTTGCCACACATTTGAGCCTGAAGCATGAACAACTAATAGTCCTCCGGCAGACGACCAAAATGGTTGACTTAACAGGCGTGTTCTGGTAGAATATCGCAATAAAGGGGGATATGGCTATGCACACCATGGATACAAAATCTTTCTATAGCATCAGGTATCTCTTCATCGCAACAGCGGTTTTGGCACTGATCGGTGGTCTGTCTACAGATGCAGCGGTTGATGAAAACACTGTCGCTGTCTGGCTCTTTGACGAAGGTGCCGGCGATGTAGTGAAAGACGTTTCCGGTAACGGACACGATGGCGAATTCGCAGGAAAACCGAAGTGGGTCAAGGCAGAATTCGGGGGAGGATTAGAATTTCCCGGGAATGATAGTGGTTATGTCGTCGTTAAGTCTACCAAGAAACTGGAATTAGAAACGCTCAGTATTGAAGCATGGGTCAAAGTGGCAGAAGGCACAGGGAAATGGCAAGGCATCATCTGCAAACAGCAAGCAGGGTGCGGCAATCGGAACTACGGTATCTGGGTTCATGTGGATCAACATGTGCTGCATTCGGAAATCGGAGCGAATGGGGCATGTGGATTTAGTATAGATGGCACAACCAAAATCACCGACGACAAGTGGCACCATCTCGCCTTTACCTATGATGGCAAAATGGGGCGCGCGTATGTCGATGGTGAATTGGAAATCGAAGCACCCAATGGTACTTCGTTTCAGAGTGCAGATCCGATTACAATCGGCGTTCCGAACCTCAATAACGCAAATGGATTGAAAGGTGTCATTGACGAAGTGCGTATCTCCAATGTCGCCCGAACCGAAGCGGAAATTCAGGAAGCGATGGATGTTGGGTTAGCCGCAATTCTCAATGTTGAACCCAGTGGCAAACTCGCAACCCGTTGGGGATACCTTAAACGTGTACCGTAGGAAAAAGGGGCATGGATTGAGAAAACGTCCTTTCACTGCTGGCGAGGTTTCTTAACCTCGCCCTTCATACTTATTGTTAATTGCCTACTTTACTGTAAAAGAGAAGGGAAAACGGATTGAGGAAATTATTAATTTGCATATATTTACTGCTTTTTTGTGTTACCACACTCGCTTTCGGACAGGGACTACCAATGGCGGTGCCGGAGGAGGTCGGTGTTTCTGGCGAACGTCTCGAACGCATTCGTCCTATGCTACAAGATTATGTCGATAAGGAAAACTTACCCGGATTCCTGACTGTCATAGCGAGACATGGGAAAATCGTTCATTTTGAAACCGTCGGCATGCGAGATATCGAAAATAAAAAACCTATTGCGTCCGATACAATCTTCCGTATCTACTCCATGTCGAAACCGATTACCAGTGTCGCAGTGATGATGCTTTATGAAGAGGGACATTTTCAACTCGGCACCCCCGTCTCCAAGTTTATTCCTGCGTTTGAGAACATGAAGGTCTACAACGCGGACCAGACTGAAATCTTGGAGGCGGAGGAAGCGGTAACCATCAAACACCTCCTCATGCATACCGCTGGGTTGACTTACGGCTGGGGCGATAAACCCGTCGATGAACGCTACAAAGAACTCAAAATCTTTGAACGCGGCTCTACATTGGCGGATATGGTGAAAAAACTTGGGGACATCCCACTCGTTCACGAACCGGGTGAAAGGTGGACTTATGGTGTCTCTACTGATGTGCTCGGCTACCTCGTGGAGGTGGTTTCAGGAATGCCGTTTGAAAAATTTCTCCAAACGCGCCTCTTTGGCCCCCTCGGCATGGTAGACACAGCGTTTTCAGTGCCACCGAAGAAGGTGGACAGGTTTGCGGCACTCTATAGACCTAACAAAGAGAATGGATTGGAACGCGTCGAAAATGCGCCTCTTGCGAACGATGAGATCAGTTTTTTCCCATCAGGCGGTGGGGGCCTCGTTTCAACCGCGGCGGATTATATGCGATTTTGTCAGATGTTGCTCAATGGTGGTGCGTTAGACGGTGTCCGTATATTGGGCAAAAAGACGGTTGAGTTAATGCGCTACCCCCATCATGATGCTTGGTTTGGACTCGGTTTTGCTGTCGTCACGGATAAGGAACCTCCAAATATTCTGGAGTCCGCAGGGAATTTCAGTTGGGGCGGTGCCGCCGCTACGACCTTCTGGATTGACCCTGAGGAAGAATTGATCGGCTTGCTCATGACGCAGCTCCTCAGTAACCCTTACCCTTTCCACCAACAATTTAAGGTCTTAACCTATCAGGCACTCACTGAATAATGGCTATCGGGAACCGTCGGCTATCGTAGGGGTGAAGTCCCTCGCACGGACGGGGAAACCCCGCCCCTACGGCTGACGGCGAATATAGGAGATTTAATGACAATATGTGAAGGATTACCGCGAGCGATTCCTGAAGATGTGGGCATATCGACCTCGCGGTTGGAACGTATTACGCCGATCATGCAAGGCTATGTTGACAACGGAAAGATCCCTTGTGCCTTGACAATGATCGCCCGTAAAGGAAAACTCGTCCATTTTGAAAAATTTGGCATGCAGGATATCGCTACCGTCAAACCGGTGGAATATAACACCATTTTCCGCATCTATTCGATGACGAAGCCAATTACCAGCATCGCCGTGATGATGCTCTATGAGGAAGGGCATTTTCAACTCAGCACGCCTGTCTCTGAGTTTGTTCCCGCCTTCAAAGACATGAAGGTTTACACGGAAGACGGTAGGGCTATTGTTGATGCCGAACGCGAGGTGACAATCAAACATTTGCTCACACATACGGCTGGACTTATCTATGAGAGCGATCGGGAGGATCACCCGATTGATCAGCGATATGAAGATGCGGATCTCTACGGCGGTGACCTCGCGAATATGATACAAAAGCTTGGAAGTATTCCGCTCTTTCACCATCCAGGCGACGCATGGAAATACGGCATGTCTACTGATGTACTCGGCTATCTTGTAGGGATCGTCTCCGGTATGCCGTTTGAGATGTTTTTGAAGACTCGTATCTTTGAGCCTTTAGGCATGAACGACACCGGTTTTTCGGTGCCATTTAAAAATGCTGACCGATATTCGAAAGTATATGAATTCGGGGAAGACGGTGAACTTCAGGCGATTGAAAAGGTCCATGCGGCAACTGGACCGCTGACTTTTTTTCACTCTGGTGGCGGAGGGCTACAATCGACCGCACCGGATTACCTCCGCTTCTGCCAGATGGTACTTAACGGTGGTGAACTTGACGGCGTGCGATTGCTTGGAAGAAAGACGATTGAACTCATCACGATGGACCATATTTCTAACAGTTGGCAACCCAATCAGAGAACCGGATCCGGTTTCGGACTTGGGTTCGCCGTTGTTACGGATGTCGCTGAAACCCACACGCTCGGTTCCTTAGGCACTTGCGGCTGGGGCGGTATGGCAAGTACCACGTTTTGGATTGATCCTGTGGAAGAGTTGATCGGCGTTTTTATGACACAATTGGTCGGTGCCGATTCACCATTCCACGCCCAATTCCGGATTCTAACCTATCAAGCATTAATTTAATAGTAGCCGTTGGCTATCAGCAATCAGTGAGTGTTTGGGCGAGGGAATACCCAAAATGTGTCAGGAGTCCCGAGGTCCTCTTTACTGATGGCTGACTGCTGACTGCCAATGGCTTTTTATAGGAGGCTTCTATGGCGAGATATGGATATAACGGATTACCGCGCGCAATACCTGAAGATGTAGGCATGTCAACCTCGCGCTTGGAACGCATTGCACCGGTCATGCAAGGCTGGGTTGACAATGGAAAAATCCCCGGTGCGCTAACGATGATCGCGCGGGAAGGCAAGCTTGTCCATTTTGAAAAGTTCGGTATGCAGGATGTTGCCACTGCGGAACCCCTGGAATTTGATACTATCTTCCGCATTTATTCGATGACGAAGCCGATTACCAGCATCGCGGTGATGATGCTCTATGAAGAGGGACATTTCCAACTCGGCACTCCCGTCTCCGAATTGATTCCCGCTTTTAAGGATATGCAGATTTACACGGGAGGGGGAGGGGATATTATTGACGTAGAAACCGAAATGACAATAAAGCATCTGCTCACACATACCTCCGGACTGATCTATGGCGGGGATGGGGATCACCCGATTCATCAGCGATATAGAGACGCGAATTACTACCAGGGAGACCTCGCAAACATGGCAAACGAGCTCGGCAATATCCCGCTTTTGCACGATCCGGGTGCCGCCTGGAATTACGGCATGTCTACCGATGTTCTCGGCTATCTCGTAGAAGTCGTATCCGGCATGCCGTTTGAGGAATTTTTGAAAACTCGCATTCTCAATCCGTTGGGGATGACGGATACCGCTTTCTCAGTGCCCGACGAAAAGGCGGATAGATACATGACTTTGTATGAACCCTCGGAGGACGGTAGTATTCAGGTGATTGAAAACGCACCTGTTTCCAGTGGACCCCGTAGTTTTTTCCATTCCGGGGGTGCCGGACTACAGTCAACCGCCGCGGATTACCTCCGCTTCTGCCAAATGCTACTCAACGATGGTGAACTTGATGGTGTTCGACTGCTCGGAAGGAAAACCGTTGAACTCATTCGGATGAATCATATCTCTGACGATTGGCAACCGCTTGAGAGAACAGGGTGCGGTTTCGGACTTGGATTTGCTGTCGTTACCGATGTCGCTGAGACCCACGGTCCCGGTTCCTTAGGAACTTATAGTTGGGGTGGACTCGCAAGCACGACATTTTGGATTGATCCTGTGGAAGATTTAATCGGCATCCTCATGACGCAATTAATAGGTGGTTCACCGTTCCACGCCCAGTTCCGGGTCCTTACCTATCAAGCAATTACCGATTAGATTTGTAATTGCTGTACCATTCCCGGTAGGTGCGGTTTCCAACCGCACCGGACTTATGGGTTGGACGTGAATGAAGCCAACATTTATCTAATTTCGGAATAGAAATGATGAACCTCCTTCAACTCGAAAATGTTCATAAGCGGTTTGGCGATTTCACTGCTGTATCGGATATTTCCTTTAGTATTGAAAAGGGAAGCATATACGGACTTCTGGGTCCCAACGGTGCAGGAAAAACAACCACGCTTCGTATGATAATGGACATTATTGCACCGGATGCAGGCAGCATTACGTTTAGCGGCAATCGACATATCCAAGATTTTTTGAATCAGATTGGGTATCTACCAGAGGAGCGCGGTTTATACCGCAAAATGAAGGTGCGGGATGTCATCCTTTTTATTGCCGAGTTAAAAGGCTTATATAAGCAGCAAGCACTCGGCGAAATTGAACGGTGGTTGGAGAAAATGCAACTGTCGGAGTGGGCGAACAAGCGAGTTGATGAACTCTCGAAAGGGATGGCACAGAAAATTCAATTCATCACCACCGTTATCCACAAACCGGAGCTGATTATCCTTGATGAGCCCTTCTCTGGGTTGGACCCGATTAACATGACGCTCCTCAAAGATTTGATGCTTGAACTCCGTGATAACGGCAGTACAATTATCTTCTCAACCCATGTGATGGAACAGGTGGAAAAACTGTGTGATCACATTTGTCTCATTCATCAGGGCAAGGTGTTACTTGAAGGTGAACTGCGCGCTGTTAAACAGACATTCGGCAAAAATTCCGTTGAGATTGAATACCTCGGTAGCCTTGAACCGATTCGCAATTCCGCCTGGATCCAAGGGATCAACGATTTTGGTCAATATGCTGAAGTCAGGTTGAAGATGCCGGAGGACTATCGTCCATTTCTTCGCGAGTTGGTTGAAAAAGGCGTTGATGTGACACGATTTGAATTGGTTGAACCGACGTTGCACGAAATTTTCGTCCAAAGCGTTGAAGCACACGGAGGAGTCGTGCAAGATGCCGAATAAGATTGTTACCGTCATTAAACGTGAATACACGACCCGCGTTAAATCTAAGGGATTTGTTGTTTCCCTGTTTCTGATGCCGGTGTTGATGTGTGGGTTAGTATTCCTGTCCAGTTTTCTCGCCATCATGCAGGACAGAACCAAAGAGATGAGAAAACTCGCAGTTGTTGATGAGACGGGTGAAATCTTTACGGAGATGCAGGCAGCTATTGCAAGGCGTTCCACCTTTCAACATAAAGGGGAACTCGTTTATCAACTCCAGGAGGAATCTGCTACGACAGAAGAGGAAAGAGCCGCACTCCGAGAACGCGTCAACACAAAAGATCTTTACGCCTATCTCGAAATCCCGGAAGATGTTTTGGCAAACGGAGAAGTCCGCTTCTATGCCCGAACAGCAACGAATTTTGAGGTGCAAAACGCGCTCCGCCGTATCATTTCAGACATCGTCCGCGACAGACGGTTCGCTGAAAGTGGGTATTCTCGGCGTGAAGTCAGTCAACTGATGCGTTCCGTCAGATTCAACGCTTACGCCGTTAAGAGCAGCAAAGGGAAGGACGGAGGAGCAGAGGTTGAAAGTCCTATACAGACAGGGGCACGGATCGGACTCGGCTACCTTCTTGTTTTCGTGCTTTACCTGTTTGTCATTATCTACGCCAACTCGGTCATGCGGAGTGTACTTGAGGAAAAAACAACCCGAATTGTTGAGGTAATCGTTTCATCGGTAAAACCGCATCAACTGCTACTCGGAAAACTCATTGGCGTCTGCTCTGTCTGTTTGACAATGTTTGTGATCTGGGTCATATTTGGTGTGCTGCTGGTTATGAACATAGAACCCCTGCTCAGCATTTTTGGTATTGATAGCCTGCCGATGCAGTTTACCCTCGTAATTGGGACTATCAAAGCGAGTAGTGCCGAGATACTTGCCTATTTCTTCGTCTATTTCGTTATCGGTTTCTTTATGTATTCGACGCTTTATGCCGTTGTCGGTGCGATTTGCGGCAGTGAAGAGGAGGCGCAGCAGACGGGAGGACCGCTCACGATGCTTATCGTTGTTCCCTTCATACTGATGTTCCAATTGTTTAGAATCCCCGATTCGACCGTCAGTGTACTGCTCTCACATGTCCCCTTTTTCTCGCCGATACTTATGTTCATGCGCATCAACGTGCTAATGCCACCTTTATGGGAGATTCTACTGAACATCTCCTTGATGTGTGCGACTGTCCTGCTCGTCACACTTATCAGTGGGAAAATCTATCGGGTTGGGATTCTAATGTACGGCAAACGCCCCACCTTGAGGCAATTATGGCAGTGGGCGCGATATTGAAAATTTCTGTCTATGGATTTCTAGGCAATTGCCTTTCTTCACTGGCGGGGTTTCATAAAGTTCACTGAATATTTCGGTAATTCCATTCTAAAATATCTACTGTAGGGGCAGGTCTTGTACCTGCCCGCACATTCTTGAAAGGAGAAAAGATTATGAAAATTGCAGTCGTAACCGGTGAACACGGATTTCAGGAACAACAATTTGATGCCGTATTTGAGAGTATGGAAGG
>JAAXHD010000285.1 GCA_012271015.1 Candidatus Poribacteria bacterium
AGGAAGGTTCACTGCTTGTAAGGGAGTAATAAAGGATGGAAGGAGTCAAAACTATGATTGGTATCTCTTATCATGCGGGTGGGATGAAGGACATTCCGCTGAACGAAGTGATTACAATTCTTGCCGATGCTGGTTACGATGCGATTGAGATGATGTGCGGTCCAGAAGCACATATCCCTTCTGGTGAGGTTACTGACAGTTTGCTTAAAGATGTCAGAACGATGGTAACTGATAGCGGATTAAAGGTTTCTGTTATTAATCCGTTTACCGGAGGCGGTTTGTACCAACTGGCAGCGGAAGATCAACAGAAAGCAGTTGACCATTACGCGCTGCTGCAAGATGTAGCAGTTGCACTTGGCGCAGGTGGTGTTAACTTCCTCACGGGTTATGGCGGTGATAAAGGCGACGCGTTCGCATGGCGACTCCTTGTCGATGTGTTGAAGCCTATCTGTCGTCGGGCGGAAGAATTGGGTATCACAATGAACATCCACAACCACGAAGCGACAACGATTGATACGTCTGCGAAAGTTACGCTTCTGATTGAACACGTCGGATCAGATGCGCTGAAATCCCTCAACGACATCACCAATTTCTATCATCTCGGTGAGGACATCGCTGAAGTTACCGAAAAACTGGGACCGCTTACGACACATTGCCACGTAAAAGGTGTGACAGGGATGTATCCGTACAGCACCTTCCTGATTCCGGGAGAAGAAGGCGATGAGTTAGATTTTCGGACCTTTGCAGCGAGTTTAGGGAAAGTCGGATACGATAAGTATATCTCGGTAGAAACGTTTCCACACATGCGGATGGAGAAGGCACAGATCGCGCACGATATGATGGCGGAAACATTGAAGGAATTAGGCTTGAGGTAAAAAACACAGGAGGCGCGGTTAAAAAACCGCGCCTCTAAAACTGTCAGACAAGACTATAGCAGTGTGGTTACAACAATCTATACCCACGAAGTGCTATGCTGAACCATTTTCTAACGCCTTGATGCCGGGCCAATCGCGCCACATGTCTTCGTTCGGCGGTTCCTCTTGTGTTGCTTCCAGTTCAGTTTTTCTGAAGTCGTATAGGACTGCCTGTCGGATCTGCTGTGAGTAGTTATGTCCGGCAGCGTGTCCGATGCGATGATGCCAGAAGACAATATCCCCCGCATTTCCGTAGCATTCAACACCTGGACCTCTGCTAATGCGTTCGCGGTCTACGTCGTATTGTGGTGTCGGTTCGTTTTTGTATTGGGAATAGTAGTCGTAATAGAAGACTTGGTGGCTTCCGGGCCAGACAGTAAATCCGCCGCCCTCTGGCGGTACATCGTCGATATAGCCGACCGCGCCGAGATGGAACGGATGCGCGTCTACATGACATCCGATTGACTTCTTGGGGACATCACCGTAGGGGAGCGTGCAGTAAATGCCGCGTACACGGTCTGGTTGTACGAGATTTCCCTCACCTAAAAGCTGCTCCGCCATTCCCCAGACGTTCGGATCCGTTGCAAGGAGTTGAACCATCCAATCTTCTCCGCCGGGTTCTCGGAAATTCCAGCGGAAACCGCGTCGATGATTGTCTTTGTCAGGGTTTTCTTCTTCGGGGGTGAAGGGACCTATCCATGTTTCAGGTGCCTCACGTTTACGTCCTTCGGGGGCACCGTCCCAGAGTCTTGTGCGTGCGCGTTCCATCAATTCTGGGTCAAGGACGTTCCGTTTTACCAAGTATCCCTCAGTCTTGAAAAATTCGATGTCTTTCCGTGTAAGTTCAACCATCATCATCTTGTATCCTTCTTCGTTGAAGTCGCACGAGGTGTGCTGACGGAAATTGTCTGTGATGCATACACAAGTATGCTGAAAAAGAGATGAAAGCCATCTCTCTAACCTAAAGTTAAAGAATTTTAAGAGTATTTAACGAATTTTTCAAGGAAAAGTAACAAATTTTTTGCACTTGACGTTATCTGAAGGTTAAAGGCAGCGAAGTTGGAAAACTCGCCGAAAACGAAGGAATTTGACAAGACGGCACTTCTCAACTATAATTATGTGTATGCCGAGACTCATAATTGTCCTACTTCTATCCATTTCATATCCAATACTTCTCTTTGCACATCCAGAAGGAACAGGTGAACACGTCATTGAGGCACACCGCATTAAAGGTGAACCGCCACAGATTGATGGCGTGCTGGATGATGCGGTATGGCAGCAAGCGGAACCGCGCAGCGGTTTTATCCAACTTGAACCCGCCCGCGGGACCGTTGCGACCGATGATACGGAATTCCGTATTGCTTACGATGTGCATAACCTCTACGTTGCATTCCGATGTTACGATGCCGAACCCGATAAAATCATCAATCGGATGACGCGGCGCGGCGATGTCTATGCCTCAGATGTTATCTCTTTCTTCATCGACCCGCATCACGACCATCGCACAGGCTATAAATTTGCAACGAACCCTGGGGGTGTCCAGAGTGATAACTACCGGTATGAGGATACACAGCGCGACTCCAACTGGAAGGGAATTTGGTGGGTTGAAAGCAATATTGATGAATCGGGTTGGAGTGCCGAGTTCAAAATCCCTTTCTCAAATTTTAGGTTCACCGATAAACCGACACAGATTTGGGGTTTCGATGTGGAGCGTGTGAACCGTCGAAAGAGCGAAGTTACGGTATGGAAACAGTTGACACAAGCGGGTGTGGTTACGCGGATGTCAGATTTGGGGCATATCGTCGGCATTCAAGGGATTGAGACTGGGAAAAATTTTGAGATTACGCCTTACGCTTTAGGGGGTGCCACTGGTGCTACTGATGCGGACATTGCGCGTCAACTCGGGACGGGGTTGGATGTCCAATACAGTCTCACGAGTGCATTGAAGGCGAACGTTACTGTCAATCCTGATTTTGCCCAAGTTGAGGCGGATCAGTTGGAGATCAATCTGACTCGGTTTCCGACGCGCTTTCCAGAAAAACGTCCGTTTTTCGTTGAGGGGAACAGTTTTTTTGAAACGCCATACGATTTGATGTTTAGTCGCCGTATCGGGAGTCGTGGGAATATCCTTTGGGGTGGCAAACTCACAGGGAAGGTAGGCGACTATTCCATCGGAATCTTGGGAAATCAAACTGGTGAATTCAGGTTTTCTGATAGTACTTCATCTGAAAAGGAGGAAGCTTGGTTTTCTGCTATCCGTGTTAAACGCGACATCCTCAAACGTTCAAACGTTGGGGTTCTGCTTGTGAACAAGGAGCAACCCGGCAGCGATAATTGGGAGCACAGCAGAGTCGGCGGCATTGATATGAATCTTGCACTCGGCAAAACGTATCATCTTACGGGGCAATATGCGGGGAGTTTTCATCCGGGAGAGGATAGTGATAATTTCGCGTACACTGTTGACTTCGCGCAACGCAACTACCTCTGGAGCAGCGGTATCGGATTTGAACGGGTTGCACCGCACTTTGAGATTAACCAGACGGGATTTCTACGGAAAGAACGAAACCGAGGCTGGCAACGTGTCTACATGCGAGCCTCTTATTCTCCACATTGGGGAAAGCATCAATTTTTTTCTGGGATACTCACCCGTTTTTCTCAAAGCCTCTACACACCAGCATATTTTACTGAATGGGAGCTGCGGAATCCGGAACTGTCTCTCTCTCCTAAATTCGATGAAGACCTGCTCAGATGGAGTGTTGGTGCGGACATCGGGATGGATTTCAGAGAAATTCTCTTGGATGATGTTAATGCCTACTATTTCCGAAGTCGGGAAATTGAACTCACTGAGGTCTTTACAGCAGACAGATATGGGTTTGAGTTTGATACCAACTCCACATACCCGATTGCTATCGGTATTAGCATGGACTTCGCAGACTATTTTAACTTTGGACGCCAACAAGCAGGCAAACAGCGGAGTTTCACGCTTGAATCTACTTTACGTCCGCAGAGCAATTTTTCCATAGAATTAGACAGCAGTTACGCGCAGAGCCTTGATTTAGAAGGTGCGATTGATGGGAGATTTTTCGTTAGTTCGTTGCGTGCGACCTATCTATTTACGCGTGAATCGTTTCTACGGATGTTCGCGCAAGCGGGTAGGGAACGTCCATTATCGGCTGAGATTCATGAGCATTATCTGCTAAGCCTTCTATTCGGATGGGAATATAGTCCAAAGAG
>JAAXHD010000164.1 GCA_012271015.1 Candidatus Poribacteria bacterium
TTACTACAGCTTGGTATTGGATTTTGACACTGCACGTGTAGGATAGGTGGGAGGCTATGAATCGGGAACGCCAGTTTTCGTGGAGCCGACCTTGAAATACCACCCTTGCCTTGTTAAAGTTCTAACCTTGGTCCTTTGATCAGGATCGGAGACAGTGCCAAGTGGGTAGTTTAACTGGGGCGGTTGCCTCCTAAAGAGTAACGGAGGCGCCCAATGGTTCCCTCAGCGCGGTCGGTAATCGCGCGTAGAGTGTAAAGGCATACAGGGAGCTTAACTGCGAGACCTACAAGTCGAGCAGGTGCGAAAGCAGGGCTTAGTGATCCGACGGTTGCGCGTGGAAGCGCCGAAGCTCAACGGATAAAAGGTACTCCGGGGATAACAGGCTCATTGCCCCCAAGCGCCCATAGCGACGGGGCAGTTTGGCACCTCGATGTCGGCTCAGCGTATCCTGGGGCTGGAGAAGGTCCCAAGGGTTTGGCTGTTCGCCAATTAAAACGCTACGCGAGCTGGGTTCAGAACGTCGTNNNAGACAGTTCGGTCCCTATCCGCCGTGGGTGTAGGATATTTGAGGAGATCTGACCCTAGTACGAGAGGACCGGGTTGGACGGACCTCTGGTCTACCAGTTGTTCCGCCAGGAGCACCGCTGGGTAGCTACGTTCGGAAGGGATAAACGCTGAAAGCATCTAAGCGTCAAGCCCACTCCAAAACTAGATATCCCGTAGGGTTAACCTACCTAAAGGCCCCTCGTAGACTACGAGGTTGATAGGTTGCAGGTGGAAGCGCAGCAATGCGTGAAGCCGAACAATACTAATTGGCCGTGCGGCTTGACCAATTTATTGTCGCAGCAATACTGGAGTTTTGCATTGCTTTTGGTGTGGGCCTGTATTCGGTTGTTGAAGAGAATTTGAGTTTTCCGGTGGTCATAGCGGAGGGGAAACACCTCTTCCCATTCCGAACAGAGCCGTTAAGCCCTCTTGCGCCGATGGTACTGCTGGGGTCGCCTAGTGGGAGAGTAGGACGCTGCCGGATTTTTTTTAAAAGCCCATCCCTTTGGGGTGGGCTTTTTTGTGTCTGTGGAAAATACCTTGACAACGCCAAGGTAGGCCAATTAATTAAGCACTTCTCTTAATTCAGGAGGAGTCAAATTGAGCGAACAAACGAGAAATTTTTCTCTGTGTGGCCATAGCGGCGCGGGTAAAACAGCGCTGTCAGAGGCCATGTTATTCAACATGGGTGTCGTAAACCGCTTGGGACGCATTGATGACGGGACGACGACCTCGGATTGCGATTCAGCTGAGATTGAGCGCCAGATTTCGCTCAAGGTCTCTTTGCTAAATGGTCAGTGGCAGGATCACCTCCTCAACATAATTGATACGCCGGGCTACGCAGATTTTATCTCCGAAGCCAAGGCAGCGCTGCGCGTGTCCGACGCAGCGGTCGTTGTCGTCGATTCGATTGCCGGAGTGGAGATCGGCACTGAGCGGACTTGGAATTTCGCTGCCGATTACAATTTGCCCCGGGTACTATTCATCAACAAGATGGATCGCGCCGATGCAGACGCCGACCAGGTCCTAGAAATGGTTCAAGAGCGTTTCGGGCGCCAAGTCGTGCCTTTGCAAATGTCAGTAAATCCCGGCGAGGGATTCAACCATATTGTCGATTTGGTTGCCATGAGAGCCTATGCGTACCAGGATGGTAAAGCCACAGAAGGAGACATACCTGACGAGGTCCAGAGCCGCGCCGAAGAGTTGCGCGAGCAACTGGTAGAATCCATCGCCGAGACCGACGAAGGATTGATGGAGAAGTATTTCAGCGAGGGCGAATTGACCACAGAGGATATAATTGCTGGTCTGCG
>JAAXHD010000416.1 GCA_012271015.1 Candidatus Poribacteria bacterium
TGTTTTTCAAATGCCTCTTTTTGCACTGGGCGCGGCGAGAGGTTGCGATAATAATCTAATCCCATTTCACCGAGTGCAATCACCTTCGGATGTGTGGCGAGTTGAGAAAAAATCTTTAGCGCATCGGAGGTCAGATCCTTTGCGTCGTGCGGATGCATCCCAACGGTGGCATAGATATGCGTGTGTTCCTCTGCTAATTTCACAGCACCGAGACTGGTCTCCATGTCAAACCCTATGACAAGAATACAGGAGACTGAGGCTTCGTAGGCGCGTTTTAGTATTGCGTCGCGATCACGGTTAAATTGGGAGAGTTGGATGTGTGCGTGTGAGTCGATAAACATTTCTGTCTGTAATCTGGATAGGTGCGGTTTCTAACCGCACCGGATCTGAAAGGGAGGCTAAAACTCAAAAATTTACATCAAGGGCGTTCGGATGACGGTCTCAAGTGTGTGCGCGCGGGGTGGCTGTGTTACCAGAAACAGAATCAGATCTGCGACATCTTCTGGAAGTGTGAGATGTTCTATCACATCGTCTGGATGGTTATCGCGGCGCATCTTGGTATCCACAGGACCGGGACAGACAACCGACGCCTTTACACCGTGCGGTCTCCCTTCAGTGTTCGTCGTCTCGGTGAAACCAACAACGGCGAATTTAGAGGCACAATACGCGCCACCGTTGACGTGTCCAAATTTGCCGGAGACCGAGGAGACATTGACGATGTGTCCGTACTTCTGCTCGCACATGTGGCTGAAAACGGCTTGTGTGCCGAGGAACACGCCCTTGAGATTGACTGCCATTGTCAGGTCCCAATCCTCTTCTCGAATCTTCGGGATCGGGTTGTGGATTGCGACCCCCGCGTTGTTGACAAGGATGTCCACCTTACCGAAGGTGTCAAGCGTTTGGGCGACCATAGCATCGACATCCGTTTTCGATTGGATATCGGTTTTGATGGCGAGTGCGTGTCTGTCGAGTTGCTTCACCTCTTCGGCAACAGCGGTTATCTCGGTGTCAGTCCGTGCGGCGAGCACGATGTCTGCGCCTTCTCTGGCAAACGCTAAGGCGGTCGAGCGTCCGATGCCGCGTCCGCCGCCTGTGATAATTGCGATACGGTTTTCAAGTTTCATATTTTTAATTATACCTTGCGGTTCGGAAAGTTTAAAATATTTGATAAGGCGCGAGTTTCTCTTTATTGAACAGAATACCGTGCCCCGGACGCTCAGGCGGCGAAAAGTGCCCGTCTCTGAGTGTCAAGGTATCGTCAAGAACCGGGTCAAGCGAAGGGATATACTCAACAAAAAGCGAATGTGGCACAGCGGCAGAGAGATGAACGTGCAAATCCATCAGGAAGTGCGGTGAGACGGAAAGCCCAAAACATTCTGCTGTATGTGCAACTTTCATCCATTCAGAGATACCGCCGACGCGGACAGCGTCAGCTTGTATAATATCGGCTGCGCCCTGCGCAATATATTCCTTAAAGACGTATTTATTGTAAATGGTCTCGCCAATAGCAATCGGGATAGTGGTCTTCTCACGCAGTGTCACATGGCTGTCCACATCATCTGCTTCGATGGGTTCTTCAAACCAGAAGAGGTCTGCTTCTTCGACACGACATGCGAGTTGAATGGCCTCGCGGGCGTTCCATTTCATATTGGCATCAATCATGAGATAGGGTTCCTGTCCGATTGCTTTTCTGACAGCGAAGATTCGTGCTACGTCTTCGTGGAGGCTGTCCCGTCCGACCTTAATCTTGATACCTTTGAAGCCTTGTTCCACAAATTCCACGGATTGCCGAACGAGTTCCGCCTCGGAAAGGTGTAGCCAGCCGCCATCTGTATTGTAAACGGGGACAGCGGATTTCGCGCCACCGAGGAGTTGGTAGAGTGGTACCCCTGCGCGCTTTGCCATGAGATCCCAGAGGGCGATGTCCACTGCTGCCATACCTAAACCGACAATACCGCCTCTGCCTACCCAGTGTGTCTCCATCCACATCCGATTCCAAATTCGGTCGATATTAGAGGCATCCTCTTCGAGCAGGATAGGTGTGAGGTAGGCATCCATCGTCTGCTTAATCGCTTCTCCACCCTTACCGATAGTGTAGGAAAACCCAGTCCCCACAACGCCATCTACATCTTCAATCTCGATGAAAGGGAACTCCATAGAGACGAAAGTTTGGATGGCATCGACGCGCTCAACTTCGGGTGGGATGTCGTAAAGGGATGTCCGAACTGCTTTAATTTTCATTTTTTTAAATTTACCTTGCGGAGGAACGCTGTGCGTTTGGACTTTGATGTGCGTTCCTTATATCTGAAGAAATGCCCAAGTAAAAACCCCTCCGCTACACTTACAGGCTCCGGGTTTGGGACTCACGAAAACCTCCAACTCGTGCGGTTACAAACCGCGCCTACCAAGAAAGGTGATATTTGGAAAAAACCTACTGCTTTAAGTTCTCAATTATCACCAGTAAGTTTTGGATACAGATACGTGAGGCTTCCTCACCGGCTTCAGAAAACGCTTGTCCTGCCGGACGGTTGAGAATGGCTTCCTCAATTTTCAGTGAGGGTCGCCAATGCGTTTCAAGGGTAAGATGCCCTTCGTAACCGTCATCAATGAATGCTTGTAATTGCCCTTGCCAGTCGATGATGCCGTCGCCAACTGGAACGGATTCTATTTCGCCTGTATCGGGGTTTGGACCTGCGTCCTTGAGGTGTGCGTGAATCATCGTCGGTTTCATACGGTTGTAGGCATCAGGATACGGGGTTTCACCACCCTTGGCGTGTGCTTCATTGGCAGGATCCCAGATACCACGGATGTTCGAAGCGTCAATCTGCTCGATAAATTCCGCTGTAAGTTTGGCAGTGCGGAGCGAGGTAGTGGATTCGTTTTCCATGCCGAGGACGATCCCTTCACCGTCTATCATTCTACGCGGTTCATCGTAAGAAGCGATAATGTCATCCCACCGTTCCTCGGTTCCACCGGTGTCCCAAAAGACGAAGGTTCGGATAAGATTTGTATCAAACGCCTTTGCTGTCCGGATAGACCCTTTGAGTATATCGAGATGTTCTTTCCG
>JAAXHD010000204.1:0-8287 GCA_012271015.1 Candidatus Poribacteria bacterium
CTTGGTGCAGCAGCCTTAGCGCGGCAAAGGTTTGAAGCGGCGTAGCGAAACCGAGACCCGACGCTATCGTTTTACTTTTCTATAGCAAGTTTTGGCTTGCAAATTGCGCCAAAATTGGGGGAGGGTAGAGCCATGTTAGTTGATGATAACAGAGAAGAACATCGGATGATAATTTTCGGCAACGATAGCCAGCCTGTTCAAGAGCGGTTAATTGTGGAAAATGACACAAAGCCGGACGGAATCCTTGCACAGAAGGTTCACGCCGACTCCTATACCGTCACGCTGTATGTGTTGCTGAAGGATTACGGGCTCACCCCGGCCTTCCGTATCAAGCCGCGTATCCGCTTCCATCGCTCTAACTACGATAACCTCTCTTCGAGTGCCCCCCTACAATATCGTCTTGATGACATTATCCATTTCGCTGAATTAAAACGCGGCATTGACTTGACGGAAAAGATTGATGATGTCAAGCTCGCAGAAATTCTCGGCGATGCCCCCGCACTCAAGGATGTAACAGCTGATCCGGCGTTACATCTTGTCTCACAGCGCGACGTTTCCCTCCGAAACCCGCCTTTTAAAACCAAAACCAAGGTTTTTGGAAAAAATGAAGATGAAGGTGTAGAAGAAGGCGGGATTCAGATTGGAACGTTCCTTGATGCACTCAATCAACCGAAACGTACCGAACAAATTTTCAAACGTTTCGCACAAGGAAAAGAATTTTCCCATGATTTGCGTGAAGCCTTAGGACCCTACGAAGATTTTGAATTTCAGTTTGGACTCTATTCTCGGTATGAACGACGAGATTGCGTGTTAGCGGATGGAGATGCGGAAGCCAGCGGGAACTACCGTGCGACATTCGATCCATGGACAGCACTCGGCTATATCCGAACCGCCGGTGACGCACAGCAGTTCCAAATTTTAATGCATGAACGCGGCACACGATGGGAGCATAAAGTTATGTTGGAGCAGTTGGATGCCCCAACGCTTGAACGACTCGCAACGGAGATCCCCGGACTCCGCCGTCAATATCTGATCGGACGGGTGTTGTCGAAAAGTCAGACAGCTTTGACTCGCTTAGCTGAACTTCAGCAATCCCAGCTGAATCTCACGACCGATTTACATACCGGATATACGCTCCAGTTAGAGGTACCGGTCACTAAAAAGCGATTTTCTGTCATAGAACATCGTCGAAAATTGCGCAGTATCTTTAACGGGGGTGCTGCTTATCGTCTGCATCCATTGAACGAAGAGTTTGTTGAGAGGCATCATAATATGGCGAAAGGCATTCGAGATGGCATCGTCTGGACTTTAGATTCCGTTGAGTTGTTTACAGGGCAACCGCCATTAAAGGACCAGAATGAGGAGTTTCTTGTCATCAAAACGCCGCATCAAAACAAATTCGTCGTCCGTTCCGCTGAAGAACTTCGCGAACGACTCCCTAAAAATGGGTTCGAGAAGTGTTGGAATGAGGCAGTCGATGTGGGCGGATATACCATCCTCAGTCGGATGAGTGGCAGGGTCTATCTCGTGAGCTATGGAAGAAGGAATACCGGTAGCATCCATGAAGGCAACATTACGCAAGAAAAGGCTGCCCATTATCTCTCAATTGAATACTTAGGGATGGATCCTGACCGTATCGGAACTTCACGTTTCGGGGTGCCGCTCTATGTCCAACAAGGTTTCTTTGAAAGGCTTTTCAGTCGGCAACCTGTCCCTCCCATCTTTAGCCAGTTGATGCAAACCGAGGCGCAGGTCATCGCAGAAATGAAAATCCTCGCTCGACACTCTAAAGAAAAACTGGAGATTCCGTAAACTTGTAGATTGGGTCCGACCATAGGTGAAACCCAACAAATAATTGTAGTGAATTAAAAAAGGATACCCAGAAATGCCAAACCGTAAAAAAGTCCTTATCACCGGTGCATCTGGCTATATCGCCGGACGGATGCTTCCGGAGTTTCGCCAACGCTACGAGCTCGTCCTGTTAGACGTGAAAACCACGAATCGGCAAGGAGAAGAGGTCGAAGGCGTTCAAATTGCTGAACTGACCGACCCCGATCGCAACGCATATAAACACCATTTTGAAGGCGTTGATGCAGTCGTCCATTGTGCTTTTAAGGGTGGTAGTTTTGAGAATGAGCTTGCCAACGTTCAGATGGCATACAACCTCTACCAAACCTGTCTTGAGACCGATGTCCGGCGTGTCGTCGTCTGTAGTTCCAACCACGCCGCCGACTATTACGAGCGTCTTATCTGGGCAGATAAATGGGATGTGGTGACACCAGAGACGCGTCCGCTCTCCGATAACTTCTACGGGTGGGCGAAAGAGGCGTATGAGCACCTCGGCTTTGTCTTCGCGACGGGACATGTTGACGGCAAGAAATTACAGAACGTTCAGCTGCGTATCGGTGGACCGCGTGAGACAGATATGGCGAATTCCTCAGCGGACGATTTGAAGGCGATGCATCGAGGACTCGGCGCGTATTTGAGCATCCGGGATCAGGTTCAACTCTTCGTCAAGAGCATTGAGACAGAGAACATAGAGGACGAAAACGGGATCCCGTTCCAGATTTTCTACGGCATCAGTGACAATTCGCATAAGTTCTGGAGTATCGCCAACGCACGGAAGGTCATAGGCTACGCACCAGAGGACGACAGTCAACTCCGTTTTGCTGACCGGTTGGCAGAATTGCTACAGCAGGCGAAAAAGACATAACGCACAATTTCCCTTCTTCCCTTTGTAAACTCACCCTCCTAATCGCGGTATTTTCTGACGAAGTCAATTTCTCTTCCTGTAAGAGCGACCTCTGTCCAAAGTTTTTCAAACGAAAAACGGGGTCAGGTGTTCTTGGAGTTGGAATCGTGCGTTGCGGAGGTGTGATTTGATGGTGCCTTCAGAGCGGTTCAGGCAGGTGGCAATCTGTTTTATCGACAGATCCTGGGCGTAGTAGAGGAGAAAGACTTGTTTGCGGAGAGGCGTGAGTTGCTGGATAGCAGCGCGTAAGTGTTTACGCAGTTCAGCGCGTTCCACGTCACGACTCGGACACGGGTGTGTCTGTGTGACTCGACGTTCCTCAATCAGGTGCAGCGGTTCTGTGTTATGTTTCTGCTTGCGAAAATAGTCGATGCAGACGTTTTCGGCGATACGATACAACCAACTGGAGAACGCTGCGGGCCCCCGGTAGGTATGGATGGCACGCAACACTTTCAGCCAGGTCTCTTGGGTCAAGTCCTTAGCGATCTCAGTATCTTTGACGCGTCGTCGGATGTGGGTATGCAAACGCTTGTGGTATTTGGAAATCAGTGTTGTAAACGCATCAGTATCGCCCTGTTGGGTGCGAGTGATGTGACGTTTTTCGTCAATCTCTAACAATGCTGGGAGTCCTTTCATTTCAATAAAGGTGTTGTGTTGATGCCAAGGGTTCGTTGCACGCCTGCTTTTTCAAGTGTTACCTGTTTCGGCTGTATGTCTACAACGCGGGTGTCGGCATCAAGTTTATCGCCAATTGAGACGATGTTTGTGGAGCTTGCTGTCGTGCGTTGGAGGATCGCCTGTTTGGGGGTGTTCGTATCTTTCGGCAGGATCGTGCCGAGTAAGCGATAAGGTTCTCTGGGGCGTGGCGGTCGCCACCCCAATGGACGGAACAGATTATTGTCTATAATCGTCCGGTAGAATCCTTCTGTGCCTTGCGTTTGCGTTCGCCTGCTTGTTGAATCCGTTTTTGTAGACGATCCATTGTCTTTTGGCAGCACTGACACGTTTTTTTTTCGATATTACAGATGGTGTCGCCTCTACGGGGGTTCGTTGTTTCGAGATGCGTACTGGGGATATCTCTGTCGCAAACACGAGAACACAGGCAAGGATACCAATTCCTGCCAAGAATGCTAATCTGTAAAGAACCTGAGGCGTTTTCATCTTATTCTGCCCCCTGTTTTTGGAGAAGACCTTCAACATGTTTCCCAACCTCTGGGTCAGCAGCTTTCAACCTGCGGAGCCCTTCTTTGGGACCGTAGCGACTCAGCATCTGTATGGCATGGCTGGATCGTTCAGAGGAAAAGCGTTGGCGCAGCCCAGATTTAAAACTTTCATCGGAAGGCAATCCGAGGGATGTATCTGTCTCGCTGCTCACCGATTCTTTATGACTTGGAGAAAGTTGGCGCCCCAATTCGGCTTCAATTTCGGCATCCGTCATCTCCAAGAAGCGATCCAGTGGAATACCGACAGCCTCCTGAAAAAACTTGCGCATCTCTTCCATCTCAATATCTGTTGACTCTTGCAATCCTTGCAGTGAGTCCTGCCAAGAAACAACCTCCTCTTGAGTTATGACTGGCTTCGGATATTCCTCTGGGAGTTGTGTTGAAGTGTCATCTGATATTTCGAGAGGCTGTTCAGGCGTTTGAGGAGAAACATCGGTTTTGCTTTCACCCACAGCAGTGAGATAGACATCATCGTATTCTATAGAAAGATGCAAGTCTTCGTGTTCTGGTGGTGACGGCACCTCCCAAGGAGGCAGGGTGTCTAACGCCTGACGGTATGATTTGATAAGATTTGCAATCTCTGGATCGGTCGCATGGCTGGAGACCTGCGCGAATTCCTCATCAAACGTTCCGTCGGGATAATGTGTCCTGCGTTTCTTGATACTTAGCATATTCGGGTAGAGTCTTGTATATTCACCGGTGATCCGACTTTTCTCTAAGCCGATGAGGGTTGGATCGGTCTTCAGGAGTTCTTTAAACTTTTTTTCTAATTCAGCGGATTCTTTTTCGTGATAGAGCAGAAAATTGCGTCGGTGTTCAAGGATGGAGAGGAGTGCTTCTTTGGCACTCGATGAAACCTCTGATGCCTTGACTTCTTCGATGGCTGCGTTGATGTCAGCAAGTTCGTCTTGTTGGGACTTCGGATCCTCATGGGAGTGTCCAGGATTTTCTCCATGGGCGTGTATCGCAAGGTCTGGGTTTTCACGGATTAACTCCGATATATGCGCCTGAAGTCGTTCTAATTCCTCTGGAGAAACAAAAGGGCGACTTTCGGGACTCTGTTGAAGTTGTTTATCCATAATTTTGCCAAGGGCATCAACGTCAGAGAAATACGTTTGTTTTTCAGCGTTTGTCAATGTTCCCGAAAGAGAATAGAGTGTGTCAAGATGCGTCTGCGCTTCCTTGTAGAGGGGCTGAGGTCGGTTATGAAAGAAAAAAAACGTGCCACCTAATAGGGTAATGCACAAGAGACTCACAAGCCCCATTCTTGTTTTACTATACATTGTTTCATGTTCCTTTCAGTGGAGTATGAAACCTCTATCAGCCCGTATCGTAATAGCAAGGCTGATAGAGGTTATAAGCATGTGTCTGACTACGAGTGCGGTTTCGCGCAGAACCGCCAATTATCTTGGTCATTTTCGACAGAAATCGAGCTGCTTGCATAACCATCGTTATCCCAACGTGCTGTTCCACTGTCAAAGACTGTTTCCTGTTTCGGTGAAGTGAATCTGACAGTGCTCTTAAAAATCGCATAATCATTTAATATATCTGCGGGGTTACTACCGACTCTCGCGTGCAGAGAATAGTCAACTCTGTGACGATGGGGAATAATTAAGTCTATCCCCAGTTTCGGATGTTCCCAATAAACATCGGCTCTGGCATGCGTTTTGGAAGTCCACCAAGGACTCTTTAGTGAGCAGGTAGCGTTCAATCCCACGGTCGCCCCCTGTATAGAAAGGCTGAGAATAAAACAAGTCATAAGGGCGAGGACGAAAACGAAGTAACTCACAGTTTTTTTCGTAAACATTCTATCTCCTATCCTTTTCAGCAAGAACATCTGGTTATAGAGAAAAACAAAGAAAAAGAATTTCCGTTGCAGCAGACACACCGCATCTAAACAGAACTTCTTTTTTTCCCCTGCTTCGACTCCTTTGATGATTACACCTATTCTTGATAGCCTACTGGGGATTGCTTGGGGAAAGCAAAAAGAAAACAAGTTTTTCGCTTTCACGGCAATCCTCTTCTTGTTGTATAAGGTGCTACCGAAAAAGCGTCACAAAATGCATTCATTCTGTAGTTATAGTCTTTCGTTAGCATTGTTATACCGGCTCTATCTCTATGGCAGGTTCTCCGCTCGGTGTTGTTACCTCGTTGAGTAAAGTTTACCAAAAACAGTCCTGCCGTGTCAAACCGAAAACGTATCAATTGATAACCGCTACTCACCACAAATGAGCCAACGGTACTATTTCACAAAAGGGGAACCCATTACGATTTACCCTTCTTTTCATTGAACTCAGAAAACTCCAAATTCAAGCCTTCAGCGTTTGCTGCTTCCCAAGTTATTCCCCAGGCTTTGAGTCTCTTCTTGGCACGAGACAGCCGGTTTTTCACAACGGATACAGAAACTTGGCATCTCTCGGCGATCTTTGTATAAGATTTGCCTCTAAGTTGCAGACACAACATCTGCTGCTCTAATTCAGGGAGTTGCTCTATCGCTGCTAATAGGGCTGTCCGTCGTTCTGTCTCTATTGCGTATTCCTCGGCAGTCTGATGAATAATAGCAGGCGCTGCGACTTCACCTTCAGTCTGGTAAACGTCAATGTAACCTTGCGTTGCCTCGAGTTTTTTGTACTTTCGGTGCCATCCCGCGACCAATTGACTGGCGATACTGAACATCCAGTTCAGAACCTTCTCAGGTTCTTGAAGTGTGTGTAAATGTTCTTTTGCTTTGAGGAACGTGTCGTTAACCAATTCCTCAGCATCACGCCGATCGTCGATTTTGCTGACGATGAACCGGTAAAGACGAGGGCTGTGTCGTTTATAGAGTGCATCAAAAGCAGTTTCGTCGCCAATTAGGATCTGACGGACGAGTTCTGCATCTGGTCTCTGTCCATCATTCACCTAACATGGAAGCCTCCAGTTGAAAGCAGTCTTGCGGCCCTCAAAAGTCAAAATGAGGCTTTCGTGCTTTCATAAAACATGAATGCGGATTTCTCAAAAAAGTCTCATAACGGATAAAATTTTTTCTTTTTTGTATTCACGCTTGACAACACCAAGGGGAGTTTGTAAAATAACGTGAGTTCCATGTTTATTTAACCTTGCCAACGAGAGAGCCGTCCAATGCCGAACTTTACAGCGAAAGAACTCACCGAAATTTGCCGAAGCGTCTTCCAAAAATTGAACATCTCAAGAGCCGAAGCAGAAGTTGTAACCAAGTCTATGGTGGATGCCAACCGCGTCGGCCACGATTCACACGGTGTAATCCACCTCCCGAAATATGTCCGTGAATTGGAAGAGGGGTTAATCCAGCCCGGGGCACCGACAGAAACCTTGCACGAATCCGTATCCATTGCGGTGTTAGATGGGCATTGGGGGTTCGGTCCCGTCATCGCAACCCGCGCTGTTGAGGTGGCAATCCAGAAAGCGAAGCAAACAGATATAAGTCCGGTTGCTGTTTCGCGGTGCAATGAGGCTGGGAGGTTAGGCGGATACGCATGCCTCGCCGCGGATGCGGAGATGATTGGCTTACTCATGGCGAACGACCATGGGGGTGGCACGTGTGTCGCCCCGCACGGTGGGGTTGAAGGGAGGCTCTCTACGAATCCGATCGCGTGGGCAGTGCCGATTGGAGGGCAAGATCCAATCGTGTTGGATATGTCTACAAGTATCGTCGCGTCGGGGAAGATACGGGTCAAACAACATCAAAACGCAGCACTCCCGCACGGATGGCTTATTGACGGGGCAGGAGCGTCAACGACGAATGCAATCGATACAGACGTTTTCGGCGATACGGTAAAGCCATGAGTAAAACGTGGAGGTCCCATGGAGGGTGTTCATAGCGCGATATGCACGAAGCCAGGTCTCTTGTGTGAGATCTTTGGCAACCTCTGCATCAGTGACACGGTGCGTGATGTGGGTATACAGGCGGGAGTGGTATTTTTCTACTTTCGTATACGATCCATTGACTTTTTACAACAGCCACACTTTTTTTCCTGCGATCTTACCAATGGTATCCTCTCTGCGGGTGGCTGTTGTTTCCAAAAGCGTTCTGGGAACGTCCCTGTAGCAGACACGAGAAAGCAAGTAAGGACACCAACCCCTGCAATCCCTCCCAAACTGTAAAGAAAATGGGGCCCTTTCATTTCAATTCTCCCCTTGTTTTTGGAGAAAGGTTTCTATATGTGTGGCAACCTCTGGATCAACGTCTTTCAACCTGCGGATACCTTCTTTTGGACCGTAGCGACTCAGCATCTGTATGGCTTGACTGGATCGTTCTGGGGAAAAGCGTTGGCGTAGCCCGGATTTAAAACTT
>JAAXHD010000204.1:8307-8542 GCA_012271015.1 Candidatus Poribacteria bacterium
GGAGAGAGGTTTCGATTCAATTCGGCTTCAATTTCTGCATCTGTCATCTCCAAGAAACGATCCAGCGGAATCCCCATCGCATCTTGAAAAAACTTCTCTATATCTTCCCACTCGGAGGGATCAGACGTTTTGAATTCAGTGAGGGATTCCTTCAACGAATTCACCTCTTCTTCCGTAATCATGGGTTCAGGATATTCCTGTGGGAGTTCTGGCGGTGTCTCAACGGATGTTTCCG
>JAAXHD010000230.1 GCA_012271015.1 Candidatus Poribacteria bacterium
CCGACAGCCGTAATCGGTCCGACACCGACACCGGTGAAGTGGACACCAATGGGGAGGTCATTCTGGACTGCCGTTTCATACATCTTCCAATACCTTCGTCGTCCTAAAGGTTCCATTGTGCGAGCGAGCAACAGTATTTGCACGAACCCTGGATGATCTGCCAACCTATTGATCTCCGTGGTGGCGAATTCTGCGTCATCGCATGCGACGATCATTGAGGCGCGAAGCCTCGGTTCCTTTTCAAGCCACTCTTCGATTTGCCAGTCGTTCACGGCACTTGCCCACGCNNCCGTATTCGATGTTGAATGCATCGAGTAGCTGCTCACGTAGGAAATCGAGATCAGATCCGGGGCGGTGTCCGGAGGGTGTCCACGCATCGTATCTCGCACCGAAAGGGTGGGCACGAGGGATATACGCGCCAACGCGGTCGGTGGTACCGACCATGCCGTGATGCTTCCGCCACCGTTCAGAGAGATACGGGTACAACACCGTTTCTGACGCGAGGGTGTTATGCACATCACAGTCGATAACGGATGGTCTCTGCTGTTGTTGGGATATCTCTGTTTTTGCCATCTTTTTCCCCTCCTCACGGTCAAGTGCTCGGTTTCGTCATGAGCAACTTTATCACCTTACTTTTTTGGCGTTCTCGGTATTGCGGAATACCTTCTAATGATGTCTATGTATTCTATGTTTCACCATAATTGATTATTCAAGCAGAAAAATCAGTGAAATAATCTTCACGATACTTGGAGAAGTAATACATCACAGCGCGTTCCGCAATATCCTTCATAATGTCGAACATTTCATCAGCTGGCCATCTCTCGGCACGGAAATAGAAACTACCGCGATTGAATCGTCCATCTGCCTCGTTATGGAGGTAGGTTTTGTTGAGTTTACCAAACATTGCCATAGTTGAGACCCGATCCAAAATTCGGGATGTTTCCTCAAAATCACAACCGTATCCGAAACAAACAAACGGAAAAATACTTTCGCGTAGTAACGCGGTCCGAAACCCTATTAAGTTCTTTCCAAGACGTTCAATAGCGTTTCCCTGTGCCTGCTTGCGTAAACCTTCTTTTGCCCGTAAATCATTTGTTCCCTGATTTTTGACCTCCGAAATCAGAATCGGATAGGTTAATATGTTGTCCTCGCTACTCTCTATCGCAAGAATACCTCCATCCGGTTTCATACTGGTATTTTCAAAATGACAATGTAAGTCGGTGTCAGGGAAATCTTGTCTCAGTTCATTGATAATGTCTTTCAAACCCCACTGTTTTTTATGAGTTAAAGTGATTCTCCCACCAAATTTGTCCTCCAAATATTCAACAACCATGTAAAGTGCCTTAATAAGCTCACTTTCTTGTTGTTTAGATGTTGCATTGATTACAGTGTCTGTCCGCAATTCTCGCAGTCGATTTTTATTTGCCATTGAAATTTCTCTCTACAAGAAATAGTTGTTCAGTAACATGAATGTTTCGGTTTCTTAGATTCCTTGATCCGCGAAATGTGTTGTACCGAATCTCAAATTCATCAACAGTCCCTATTTTTTGAAGCATAGCACGCATTTCGTCTGGAGGAATAAATCCTTCATTATTAAACGAAATAAGGAAAAAGCGTGTATCAATTGTATGTAGTAGGTTATTAAATAGTTCTTTAGATTTTGTTTGGACATTATAGCCTGAACGCTTCCAGCCTTTTGGAATGCCCGATACTCGACTTATCTCTGTAGGTTCTTTATAATGCACAAGCAAGTTGAGCATAAAGTAGTTTGAACCATAAGGATGTTGATTGTAAGGAGGATCAATATAAGTCAAATCAAGATCCTTGATTTGACTAGCGATTTTATTCGTGTCGTCATGATACACTTCATAATCACATTCAAATTGGCTTAGCACAGGCGGTTCGAGTTCTATTTTTCCTTTAATACGGCTTAGTGCGTTGGAGTTAGTACCACCGTATTGTCCAATCCCAGTGATCTTATTCTTATAGAAGCCCTTAAATACCCCCGAAGTGTTTGAGTGAACAGATGCTTTACTGAGAAGAGGCCCCAGTAGCGAATCACGAAAGTTTAAGGGATAGTCCTCAATCATTCTACGATAGTTATCCAGTCGGCGGGCATTATCGGGTGTGTAGAAAACGCGATCGTCTTGTGTAACTCTCGATTCATCTTTAGGGGCGTAAAGCTTTTCGATAAATCCTTTAGGAAATGGCTCATCTACACGATTGTTAAGTTCCTCAACAATTTTGGTAATTGCAGCCAGATTAACTGAACTACGGTTTTGGAGATAGCACCGTGAGATTAACGCAGCATAGTCCTCAAAGTCATTACTGGCAATATAGGAAGCATGGACTTTCATAAAACGGGAGACGATACCAGAACCACTAAAAGCGTCAAATATACGAAGGTGTGATTTGCCTATTCGTTTCTTCACCCGTATAACTGCCTTGTTTATGTGGGACAGTAATGATCTTTTATTACCTATATATGTAATAATCTGATCTGAAAGGTAGTTGATGTCTTCTATTTCAATCATGAAAGGTTATCTTAAGGAGTTTCAGAATATGCCGATTTTCTATGACGGTTGTATTATGTAAATAGTTCCACTACATAAACGAGTAAATTTCATATGGTTGCGGTAATATGAACTTTACCACGCCCTTATAGCGAAAGAGACTGTATGTGGAAAGCGTTTCGGGATTTTATGACCGTGAAAAATATGTTGATGATGTCACATAGGATTCCTCATCGGCCATGAGCAAGATATTAAGGCTCAACTTCCTTTGATATCCTTGTGAATACTATAAAGTGTACCATAATTCACACAGTTTTTCAAGTCGCAAAAAATACTTACAGAACCGATAACAACCGAAAACTGGATGGCTTTTGCCAACGGGGTTTGTTGGGATTGACCAGAGCGCCGTTTATTCGTTGTTGTCCGAAGTGTTCCACCCACTGATTGTAAGACAACTCATTGTTCCTTGAAATACTGCCTCAACCTCTTTTTTTTTCAAAATGTAGGTTTCTGACCCGGTTTCCTGTCAACCTAAACCCTGTAACGCGTCCGGTATCATCTCTCAGAAAGTGAATCTCTGGAAAAAACCACGCATCTCCACGGAAATGACCGTCGGTATAGGTTAGCGATATGTCATCGTGCCGTCTGTGTTGCGCCACAAGTCCATCTCCGCGTATACGAATGGTGTAGGTTGTATCCAGTTCTTCGGTATAATAATCTCCCTCGAACTCTGCCAACTGTTCTGGTGATAGAGGTTCAGATTTAGTCTCCTTATCAGGTTTCACCGATTTCTCTGGTTCGGAGGCCTCTACCGGACCAAGAACATCGACAAGATAGAGGTCGGCGACCCTTTCTGCCAAACTGAGTGGATTAAAGGTGTCCAGATTGCATAGGATGACCACGCCAAATTTCTGAGCCGGAAAATGCATCAAATGACTCCGAAATCCCCGCCATGATCCGCTGTGTCCGACTGTTTTCAATCCTCTGTATTCACCGATGTTCAGACCGAAGGCGTAGTCAATTTGCTCTCCATCATTCAGCACACCACGCTGGTGCATTTGTTCAATCACTGTTTGTTCGCCGATACGCGTGTCATCAAAGTTCATGATCCATTTCGCTAAATCCTCCACGGTTGAATAGAGGGAACTTGAACCGAGGGCGGTTGTATTGTTAACAGCGTGCTTAAATCCACCGTTTTCGACGGCTTGATACGAATACGCTCGGTTCTTCAGAATCATTTCGTGATCATCGTGAAAGTGGGAGTTTGTCATGCCGAGAGGCTTGAAGATGTGAGTGTCCATCCATTCCCTGAATGAATCCCCTGTCACCGTTTCGACAATTTCTGCCAGTAGATTGTAACCCGAATTGCTGTATAAAAACGCCGCGCCGGGTTCAAAATTGAGTGCCTTTTGATGCCTGACCATTTTCAAGATGTGCTTAAACGAAATCACATCATCCATCAGATCACCTGCGATGACAAGGGATTGCACCCAATCCCGGAGTCCGCTGGTGTGATGCAAGAGATGCCGAACTGTGATTGTGTCTCCGAAATCCGGCACATCGGGCAGATACATCCGAATGTCGTCATCTAACGCAAGTTTCCCGTCGTCCGATAACGTGGCGATAGCGAACCCCGCGAATTGCTTAGATACCGAAGCAATATCGAAAATGGTCCCCGTCGTGATTGGGATGTCATATTCCAGATTCGCCGTCCCGTAGCCCTGTTTATAGACGATTTCACCGGCTTTGGTAATCGCCAAGGCGGCACCGGGAGAATCCGCCCGATTCCATTCTGCAAACAGTTGATCGACTTCAGCTTCAAGGGTCTTGTGAGTTGTCATAATCGTTTCCTCTCGATATTATCTTCGCAGCACCTCGTGGGGGCCCAGCCAGTGGTTAAGTTTGATTATAGATAGGTTTCCGCCAATGCAGGGTGGTGGGCCAGTTAGTTTCGCCGTTGTCAGCGTTAGTGATGGATTTGTAGGAGTGTCGTCTTGTGCGATGCTTATCGGTTGGATGTAAAATAGGATCAAGAGGAGTATCCGAATGAATTCAAGCCGTTTTTGGTGACGTATGCTCTGTCCATAAATCCCAATTCGATCACCTTCTTAATATATGAGCACGGATAATATTTGCGAAGATCTCAAGATTTCTCAACAATTTCTACTTTCAGTGGCTCACCCAGTTCTGAAGCAATTTCTTTAAGAAGTCTTTCTTTCACTTTTGTGCTGGTATTGGCCATTATATAATATCGTCCGGACTTGCGTTGAGTGTATGTGTGATGCTCAGAAGTTGATATGAGAGGGATAAGATATTTTTTGTTAAGATTTCTTACTCGCTCTATTCCTAGTTTTTCGATTACCTCAACGAAAGTATCTACTGATTTGCTATGGTTGATCTCGTCCCCGTTGGGCATAGTAACAAAAAGACCTTCACTCTTCCTTGGTGGATCCGGACCGTTGTCTCCCCCAGTTTCGCTTTTTAGATTTTTTAGAAAGCCTAATACCTGTTCGTCCGTAGGTTTATACCCACACAGATTCTCGGTTTTCTCTGCTATTGCATGTAGCAAGAACTCATCTGCTTCCTCTACCAATTTGCTCCACGCCTCTGGCAACCGTGTTGCAACCTGTCTTTGCTGAACAACCTCCTTATAGTCCTTCTTGATTGCTTCAACAGCTTCGCTCGTCTGTATTGACTCGTAATCCAGGTATCTGTTAAGCCGCTGAGCATTTTC
>JAAXHD010000277.1 GCA_012271015.1 Candidatus Poribacteria bacterium
CAAGTTGCCTAAACGGATTGTATTAGACTGATCATAAAGCGGATATTTATAGGTTTTCATGGTATATCGTGTATCGTGTGTTTATCCCCTAATGAGTGGGAGGAAACCAGCACGCCACCAAGCAGTGACGCTCATTATGAAAGTGTTTCTTCCCCTCCTACTGTTAAAAAACATCGAAAAGGCGCAGATAATCGTCGAGTGTCTCAACGCGGCGGATACAGGTGAAGTTATCGCCATCAACAAGATACTCCGGTGGACGCATTTTTAGATTGTAATTGGAACTCATGGCGTGACAATAAGCACCGGCATCGTAAACGACGAGCCCTGCCCCTTCATGAGGTGTCGGGAGCGTACGCGCTTTGCCCAGAAAATCTGCGGATTCGCAGACGGGACCGACGATGTCGTACGTTTCAACTGCACCCTCAATCGGTTCTATAAACTGGATATGCTGATAGGCATCGTAGAGACTCGGTCGGATGAGTTCTGACATACTCCCATCGGTGACGATGAAATGCTTGTTCCCGTTGGTCTTCACACCGGTGACACGATTGACAAAAACAGAAGTGTTGCCAACGAGAGAACGTCCGGGTTCAATAATGAGCGTAATCTCTTTAGGTAGCAGATCACGGATGGAATCGATGAGGTCGGACGGCGTTGGAATCTCTTCACCGGTGCGTTCATAATCGATTCCCAAACCGCCGCCAATGTTGAGATAACTTAGCGAAAACCCTTCCGCTTGAATCCCACGTATGAAAGCGAGCATAATTTCAGTAGCGTCTCGGAAGATCCGCACCTTCTTAATCGTTGACCCTAAATGGCAATGGACACCGACTAAATTTAACAACTGATCCTTACGAATTTCGTTTAAAAACCAATCAAGCCGCTCATTACGGATACCGAACTTGGAATTTTTCATGCCGGTAGAGACATACGGATGCACCTGTGGATCCACATCGGGATTGATGCGGATGAGGACATTGGCAGGTTCGTTGAGGGCTTTTGCCATCTGCTGAATGTGTGCTAAATCGAATTCGCTGTCAATGTTAATCAGTACTCCGTGTTCAATAGCGAGTTTGAGTTCTTCAAGCGTCTTTCCATTGCCGTTTAGGATCGTCCGCTTCAGATCGAATCCTGCCGCGAGCGACATTTGCAATTCGTTTCCGCTGACAAGGACAGCACCACTGCCAAGCGCACTGAGGCGTTTGAGTAGGGCAAGATTGTTGTTCGCCTTAATTGCATAGCCGATGATTGAATCAAGCCCGTCAAGTGCTTTCTGATATGCGGTGTAGTTCGCCTCCAACTGCGCGAGGCTGTAAAGGTAAAATGGACTGTAGGGCACCTGCTCTTGGATGTCTTTAATTCTCAATTTTTCGCAGTAGAGGTACCCGTCTTTATAGTAAAAACTCATCTGTTTCCGAATAGACTCCTTTTAATATTCGCGCTTGTGCCAGTCGCTTTCAAAGAGGTTGAACGAACCTTCGCGATACGGATGCTCAGCGATGAGATCTTCATTCAACTCCATACCCAGTCCGGGTCCATTGGGGAGACTGAAATAGCCGTCAATAACTTCGGGACACCCGGTGGCAGCCTCTTTCACCCAGGCTTCAGAGAAATCGTTGAAATGCTCCTGAATCTTGAAGTTAGTGGTACACGCAGCAAAGTGCAAGGCACTCGCTGTGGAGACAGGTCCACCGACGTTATGCGGTGCTACTGTCATATAACACATATCGCCCATCGCCGCGATCTTCTTGGTTTCCAAGAATCCGCCCGTCTGGGTAATGTCGGGTTGCAGGATATCTGCCGCCTGTAAGTTAATCAACTCTCGGTATTCATACTTGTTATGGAGCCGCTCACCCGTAGCGACAGGAAGGTTAATCTTCTCAGAGGCTTTGGCAAGTGCGGCGATGTTGTCCGGCGGTACAGGTTCCTCAACCCAACTCGGTTGGTATTTCTCCAATTCCGCAGAAATTTCGATTGCCATATATGGGCTAAACCGACCATGCATCTCAACAAGAATTTCGACGTCAGGTCCGACAGCATCACGCACGGCTTCAACGAGTTCAACGGATTTCAACTTCTCTTCATAAGAAAGTTCATAATACCCGGCACCAAAGGGGTCGAACTTGAGGGCTCGGTAGCCTTTTTCAAGCACCCTTTTGGCGGCGGCGTGAAACTCCTCAGTGCTGCGCTCAACCCGATACCAGCCGTTGGCATACGCTTTGATTTTATCGCGGCAGGCACCGCCGAGTAAGCGGTAGACGGGTTGGTTCAATGCTTTACCGATAATATCCCAGCATGCAATTTCAATAACGCTGATACCGGTTGCAACGATCTCACCGGCGCGCCCGTAATCGTCGCGGAACAGGCGTTGATAGAGGTCCTCAGTGTTGAACGGATCGCTGCCGATGACGTGGCGTCGTTTCGCGCCATCAATATAGGCAACGAGTGCGTCCGTACGGTTGTTCATCCGGACTTCACTGACACCGGTTAAGCCTTCGTCGGTTTCAACTTTCACGAACGTTAGGTTGCGCCAACTGGTCCCCATGACAAGGGTTTTGACATCTGTAATCTTCATATTTTTACTTATGGACCTTACTCGCCTGCGCCGTTGTTGCAGGCGGTTCCTTGTTAAAACCAAGCCCTTGTCGTTTCTCAAGGGCTTCATTAACCCTCTTTGTTAACTTCTCGCTTCTGCTTCGGAGACGCTGCGCTGCCCACTCCGTTGTGTGGGTGCTGGCTCAATTGTGGGTGCTTCCTCGCCTGCTTCTAACATCCGACGAATGAGCCGCTCCCGCATCACCGCTGTGACGTTTTCGTGCGATTGCAATCCGACAAGATTCCGTAACTCATACGGATCCGCTTGGAGATCATAGAGATATTGCTCGACATACCGGTCTGATCCGGCATCTGCGCCGCCATTTTTATCGGGGGCATCCACACCGTATTTCCAGCGTTGTGTCCGGACAGCACGTCCGACTTGCGCTTCGCTGATTTGGACGAAGACTTCTTCATCCCAGTCATCTGTTTCCCCACGTAGCAGGGGTAGAATGGATTTACCCTGCATCTCACTCGGCACTTCCAAACCAGCGGCATCAAGGAGCGTCGGTGGGAGATCTACAAGACTCACAAGTTCTTGGATCTGTCCACCACCGATGAATCCGGGTCCGTGGAACGCCGTTGGGACGCGGATGGAACTCTCATGACACGAGCGTTTGTATTCACCGTTGCGGGTTTTGAAATGACACCCGTGGTCGGAGGTAAAGAGGATGACAGTGTTATCAAGCAGATGGAGACTCTTGAGGGCATCAAGAACTCTGCCGAGTGCTTCGTCCAGCCTTTTCACCATACCGTAGTAGCCACCTAAGTGTTGATGCGTCGAACCACCGAGTGCGGCGAGATCCGGAGGTATCCACTTCCCGGCGTACCGTTCCCGATACCCGTCCGGCGGCGGATAATCGTCCAGATGGTTCTGGTGGTGCGGTTCAATGTATGACGTAAAGAGATAAAACGGTTCGTTCTTATGCCGATCAACGTAACGGATCACCGCATCCGTGAGCGCGTCCACGCGATAACCGGGGAGATCAACGGGCTCATTGTCGTTATTGTATAACGTCGTTTGGTAGGCATCGGAAGTGAATTCGAGGGTGTTGGACGCTAACCAGTCGTCATACCCCCCTCGATGCTCAGCTGGCACGGGTCCCGGACCGGTGCCGCCGCTGTAGAGATGCCATTTGCCGATGTATCCGGTGGCGTAGCCAGCCTCACCGAAATGGTGTGCAAGGGTTTTGAGGTTGGGAGATAGTGGGATGCCGTTTCGGAAACATCCGGTGCGAGTTGCGTATAATCCCGTTTGCAGGCATGAGCGGGCGGGTCCGCAGACGGGTTGGCACGTAAAGGAGCGGTGGACATGTGTCCCGCGCTGTGCCATCCGATCAAAGTTGGGCATTAAGTCAAGTGGATTGCCGTGCAAGCCGGAGGTGTCCCACCGCTGCTGGTCGGTGAAAAAAACGATGACATTCGGTTGATTTGTATTACTTTGTGGCATATCTTTACTTCCTTTTCCGTGTTCAAGTTTGGCTACAAGTGTGGCTATCCGTATTTTAGAGAATTTTCAGAGAGATGTCAAGTTAATTGGAGCACCATTCAATTGTCGGTTTTTTGAGCATTTTCGCCAAAGCATCGCAAGCGGGGGAGGGAAATTGAAGAAACACCCCAAGCAAAAACACTCGCTCTGACAGCGAAGAGATCTCAAGGAGAGGGGTGGAAGTATGGGAAAATTGAATGCCAATGTCTAAGTCAAACTCACGTTACATTAACGTGAGTTTGATAAATATTTAGGAGAGACGCATTTCCTCTTAAAGGCCCCTCCCCCTCCTTGCGGCTTACTGTTACCCACAAATCTAATGTAGGTTGGGTTGCGCGAAAATAGACAAAGAAACGCCGTTCATCCCCAAAATTCCCTCTCACTGACCCTTCCGTCCCCGGAAGACCGTAGAGCGAAACCCAACTTCGCCAAGGGGCCCAGATAGGGCGTTGGGTTTCACTTGTCCTTTGAGGGTTTGAGGTTTTTGGAGGCTTGAAAGTCATTTTCTTGTGTAGGTTTTCTAATACGTTCCCGTTCAACCCAACCTACGAACTCCTTTAGGTCTAACGTGAGCTTGATAATTAAACGTA
>JAAXHD010000390.1 GCA_012271015.1 Candidatus Poribacteria bacterium
ATTGACTATTATCTGAATAATAAGATATTTGAGTCTCGGTTATGGATCGTTGGTGCCGAGGGTGAGATTGACTGGAACCTATTGCCGCAGTTCTCATTTAAGAGAAGTGATATTGGCATCAATGCAAAACGAGCGTTCCCGGATTTATGCCTGCTGTTGATGATTAACCTGGTCCTGTTCGCAATAATATTCCTGATTTTCGTTCGGAGTGAGGTGTAGAATGGCTGTCGGCTTTCAGCGGTCGGAGACCGTCGGCAAGAGGTTTTCGTCTAACAAAGTCCTCTTTACTGACAACTGATAGTTATTCTACTGACTGCTGATAACTGATAACTCTAAAAAACTGACAACTGAGGATTGATAACCAATGTGGCATATCACAAAACGTGAGCTTTACGACAATCTCAATAGTCTCCGATTCGCACTGACGACCCTCTTACTGTTAGCATTGATGTTAACCAATGCCATCGGGCATCTTCGGGAGCACCCAAATCGGGTACAGACGTATAACGCTGCTGTCGCCGAATCGCTGGATCTCTTGTCGTCTCATGCCGACGAGGGTTTGTATAAACTCGCGCAGCAGGGACCGGGAAAACTCTACAAAAAGCCGTCGCTGCTGCATTTCTGTGCAGAGGGCGGAGAACGCTTATTGCCAAACATCATTAGAGGCGACAGTCCTTATGTATACTCCACCGGTATAGTAGGTGTCTGGCAACTGAGTTATCCGGATGTCAACATAGACAGGAAGCGCGTTGGACCAGATGTCACCAAAGTGGATTGGGCATTTATCACCGCTTATGTCTTGAGCTTGATTGCTATTTTATTCACTTTCGATAGCATCTCCAGTGAACGCGAACACGGCACGCTTCGGTTGATGTTATCGAATTCAGTGCCACGCCACAGGATACTGATCGGCAAGTTTTTGGGAGCGTTGATAAGCGTTAGCATCCCGTTTACACTTGCGGCGTTGATGAACCTTTTGATAATTTCTACATCAAGTGCTGTTCACCTCAACATAGAAGCGTGGGGACGTTTAGGGATCATCTTCTTTATTTCACTCTTATACACGTGTTTCTTCCTTGCGTTGGGAGTGTTAGTCTCGGCGCGTGTGCAACGGAGTGCAGTGAGTCTGGTGATACTCCTCTTGATTTGGGTCACCGTTGTTGTTTTTATGCCGAGTACGCTTGCTTCAAGGGCAAGTGAACTCTCACCGTCAATGTCCTTAGATAAAAAATGGACACAGTATACCCAGATGCGAGAAGAAATCTGGGATAGATACAATTATGTTGCCTGGTCAAAGGAAGTAGATAGAAAAACACTGACGGCGAAGAGCGCATTCTTCTTTGAAAAGGCAGAAATGGCGGAACGTTTAAACCGAGAATACCTCACCAGCAGGATTACACAGGTTCAACTTGCACGGTCTATCACTCGTGTTTCGCCTGCTACTCTCCTTCAATATCTTCTTGAATCTTTTGCTGGAACGGGGTTTGCGCGGCATTTGCAATTTGTGGATAATGCGGAACGTTACGCTCGGCAATACCGTGAATTTATCGTTGACATTGATAGATCGGATCCAGAGAGCCTCCATATAATTGGGGTCCGTGAAGGGATGACAGAAAAGAAGGTCTTACCAGGGGCAGTCCCAAAATTTGAAGATACGCTGAGCCTCGGTAAGGATTTTAACGATTCAGCGATAGAGATGCTGTTGTTAACGATGTTCGTCGTAGTGCTCCTGTCAGGTGCTTATCTCGCGTTTGTCCGTGTTGAGATTTAGCG
>JAAXHD010000366.1:0-5651 GCA_012271015.1 Candidatus Poribacteria bacterium
TTTGATGTTAGGAGGAAACAAGATATGTTAAACTGGGGCGTTATGAGTGCAGGCGGCATCGCCTATGTCTTTTGCAACGGAATGCGTTTCACAGACTCCGGGCAGATCCTTGCCGTTGCGAGTCGCACCCAATCCAAAATGGACAGACTCGTCAACGATTTCGGTATCCCGCGTCAATATAACGATTACGCCGATCTGTTAGCGGACGACGATATCGACGCTATCTATATCGCTACAATTCATCCACTTCATGCCGAGTGGGCGATAAAGTGTGCTGAAGCGGGGAAACACCTCCTTGTTGAGAAACCGATCAGCATGAACCACGCCGAAGCCGCCGCGATGGTAGATGCCGCACGCGAAAACGATGTGTTTCTCATGGAAGCCTTTATGTATCGTACCCATCCACAGGTTGCGAAGGTGGTCGAACTGATACAGGACGGCACGATTGGTGATGTTCGTGTTATCCGATCGACTTTCAGTTACCAGTCGAATTTTAACCCTCAAAGCCGAATTTTCAACCGAGAAATGGGCGGCGGCGGTATCCTTGACATCGGGTGTTACACCGCTTCAATGACCCGAAAAATGGCGGGTGCGGCTGACAATAAACTATTCCTGAACCCCGTCGAAATAAAAGGGAACGGCAAAGTCGGTCCCACGGGTGTCGACCATATCGCAGCAGCAACGCTCAAGTTTGAAAACGGTATCATTGGAGAGATAATCGCCGCTGTTGAGTGCAGCGTTGGGAGCAGTGTCTTTATCTACGGCACAGAAGGCTCGATTACCATCCCAAGCCCTTGGCTACCTTCATCGCTTTGTCGCCACGCCAGAGAACCGTTGCCACTTGATACAGTCTTTCCATCAACAAAAATCATCGTTGAATCGCATCAGCGTCGGGAAGAAATTACGGTCGACGTTGATCGGGATCTCTTCACCTATGAGGCGGATACAGTCGCCAACCACATCGCAGATCGGCAAGCACCGGCGATGTCTTGGGACGACACACTCGGCAACATGCAATTGTTGGAGGCATGGCTCGCAGAAGTAGGCGTTGTCCATTAGATACAGGACTTACGCAATTTTGACCATAGCACAGTCTATTCGATTGCAATTCGCTAAAAACCTAACGCAGACAACGGCACAAACTAACAGTTTATGCTACAAAAGATCAGTGTGCGTAAGTCCTAAGATATATATGCAAACGTAGAATTCACAATTATTCAGGAGTTAATACCGATGGTGAAAGACGATATTTTTCAGGAACGCGTTGTCCGGGTTGAAAAGCCGTCGGCGCACTTTACACTACTTCGTAATGCCGATGGTGATTTCCTTGGCGTATCTGATACTAACGAACTCGCAATTTTTGATTATACCGACGATAAACCGATATGGGAACAGGTCAAAGGTACCGATGCCTACCGTCACGTCGTCACGGGAATCCAACTCGAAACCCAACCCGCTGATGTTGAGAACGGTTACTATCTTCGTCATAACGGTAATCCACTCGCGAGCGATGGTAGCGTAGGGACCGAAGGTGCTGTGTTCTCCGCTGGACACGGTCCAGCACATCTGCCATCTGAGTATCTGGAATCATTCAAACAGAACGGATGGGCGTGTCTCCCCTCTATCATCGCCCCTGATGTTATCGAAGAACTGGAGCGGGTGAGCTGCACGGGTCGTTGGGAAGCAGGGACCTACGAGCGGCGTATTCCCCCGATGAATGAGACTGCAGCGGTCGCAAAGATTGCGACGGAACCCGTCTCTTTGTGGTTGATGCGTCAATATATGCAGACGCAGGAAATCCGACTCGGACACTCGCCGGGCTTCGCAATACTCCCACCAGACGATGGTAGAAGGAAAGTTCAAGGTTGGCACTCAGATTTCCCCTATCTTTGGGGTATCGCCGGCAGTGAAGTTGTCAATCGAATACCGATTCACAAGGTTGAGGGTTTGGTCATGGGAGTCCAGCGCAACCTCTGCGTCTCGGAATTCCGCAAGGAGAATGGAGCGACCTGTTTCAAACTCGGATCCCACACATTCGGTCAAGGTCCACCCGTCGAGTGGGTGAACGGAAACACCTCCAGGGAGGACGGGCACCGTGAATCCAAAGGATTGCCATACACAGGACCGGATGCCGATGTGGTTGAGGCACCACCGGGGAGCTACATCGTTTACGATTCTCGGATTTGGCATCGCGCGGGCGTAAATCGCACATCACATAAGCGCGCCGCGATGTTGCAGGCGGTCATTCCGATGTACATTATGCCGTTCATGGATACAAGCCGTCCGTACAAAGACTTTATCAACAGTTCCCTGGCAGAAGAGCTCACTGCACTTGAGCATAAAGAACTTGAGTCAATCATGGTGAACAAGATGGTTGGACCCCAAGGGCATCTAGCAATCACTGTTGACGAAGAATTGACTGAGAAAATACGCCCATCGTAGAGGCGGAGTAACAAGGAGATAAGGAATGCGGAAAGCCAAGATTGCATCCGTAGGTTGTGGTTGGGTCGCAAAACGTTGGCATTTACCAACAATCGCTGAATTGACGAAAAGAGGGGATCTGGATTACATAGCCGTCTGTGACATAGACGCCGATACTGCTCGCGAAGCCGGTGAAACGTACGGTCTCCCGTACTATACGGATGTCGAAGAGATGCTGGACAAACACAGTGACATCGACGTTGTAGACATCAGCACCGGCGACTATGAACACCACACGGTCGCGAAGATGGCCGCTGAACGCAAGAT
The DNA here is from genome assembly GCA_012271015.1 of Candidatus Poribacteria bacterium. GTDB lineage: Bacteria > Poribacteria > WGA-4E > WGA-4E > WGA-3G > WGA-3G. Next base: position 2,749 of record JAAXHD010000366.1, read on the forward strand.
GCACCCGATCGTCGAAAAACCGATGGCACCGACCCTTACCTGCTGCGATGTGATCATAGACAGTTGCAGAGAAAACGGGGTTCATTTTGAGGTCGCCGAGAACTACTTCCGGATGCCGGGGGATCGCATCATCATAAAACTGATCCAAGAGGGTGTACTTGGTGACATTGCGCGGGTTCACTTTATCGAACCTTTCGGACGTAGACCGTTTGTACACGATGCCGGAAAGCCGCGCGGTATAGAATCGCCTATCTCAACATTTACTTCCCACTCCGGTGTCTGTATTGACATGGGTGTTCATCGGATGTCCCAGATTCGGTTTTATGCGCAAAGCGAACCGAAACGCATTACTGGAATCACCAAGCAATTCGCGCCGAGTCCTAATAACAACGTTTACGAAGATTGGGGACATGCGATTATTGAGTTTGAAAGCGGTGCCGTCGGGATTTATGAGACCTCCCGAGTCGGAGAGGAAACGATTAAGTACAGACAGATTATGGGAACGAAGGGTGTGATAACAGACGTTGATTTCTGGACAGCCGATTTTCCGCTGCGGGTCATCGACAACGGTGAAATGAAAGATATCCCGATAGAAACGGAACGCCATCAGGTTGACGGCGTAGATGTACTTTCCAAAATCGTCGTGCATACCGACCCACAGATTGTCTATGAAAATCCGTTCAGAACGTATGCGATAGACGATTGGAATGTCGGAACCGCCGAAGAGATTATGACCACCGCGAGAGCGGCACTCACAGGAGAACCACCGGAATATGGTATCGGCGGTAGGAAAGATGTGGAGATGTGTATCGCTTTATATGAATCTTCACGGACGGGGATGATGCCCATCGACATTCCGATAACAGAAACGACCGGCTATGAGCAAATGGTCCACGACGAATTCCGCCAAAAATTCGGACATGCTATAGACGCATAAAAGCATCTATCTACAGAACCAGTCTTTCCAATCCGAGTAGGTACGGTTTCATGAAGTTTCAATAAATATTCTCAGTAATGAGACCGAAAGAAAAGGAATGTGTAGAGGTAGGTCTTATACCTGCCCACACATTACCTATCTCAGAACAGACACATCCCCTTCGCTTCTCCGCTTACCCCTTATAGTGATTTTATTGTGTCGCAAGTTCAAAGATAATCTAAGCACACTTTAATTATTCTCTAGACTTTACACGCAATTCCATTTCCTGTAAATGCTTCAAGTTCGCTTCATTGGGAAATAGTGTCGCAACTGCACGCACATGTTCAAGTGCCTGCTCCTGCGAAACAGATCCGCTGCCATGACTCAGTCCCATGTAGTCTATAAACAGATCGACTTGTGGGATATTGCCAAACTTTTTTACTAAGCCGTTTCTCCATAATTCAAGTCGCTCATCGCTGGTTAGATTTTCAAAATCAACCTTCTCGCAGTATTCTCCGCAGGCTCCCTTAACTCGTGTTTCAGTATGTGGCTCATCGTAATTCTCGTCTAGCATAAAAGAATCTACCGAAAACTCTATATCTGTGTCAGTATTCAGTAGTTTATCTACAACAGAATTATGAATATCTAAATACTCAGTAACTGTCTCGTTATCTGGTGCTTCTGTGTCAAGATTTATAGAATCTTCAAAGTTATTATCTATATCGGTTTCAATTGCTCCATCATCTTCAGCAGGAGAATTATCTACAACCGGCTTATGTTTCTCGACAACAGGTATAGAAGTCTGAGCAATGTTCTTCTCAAAATTTCTCACATCATAGTGGAGATATATCAACCAGATAGCACATAAAATAATCAACCCGATTGCTACATAGAAAAGAGTTCTCATTTTTCTTCTCCCGTGTATGCGAGGTAGACAGATAGGATCTGCCTACCTCTTATTTCTCATGTTGTAATGACGTTATACCAAGTCGTAATTTCTGTAGAGGCGTGATTAAGTGATCCAGTGTGTGACATTGTTCCAGACGATTGTCCAACATAAACTGTGTTGGTAGTATTCCCTCACGTGCCACACTTATAGATATTATAGTGATGAACTACTAACGTATAGTCATCAGCCTCTGTTAACTGAACAAATGTAGCAATACCGGCAAAACTAAATGCTAATAATATCGCTGCAGTGATAATACTAAGTCTTGACTTAATCATCCGTTCTTACTCCTTTTGATTAAATTTATCGGAAAATCAACTGATACTTGTATGATAACGTGAGTTTTATAAAAGTGGGATGTCGGGTTTCGCTACGGCTATTTCGTCAAAAAGTGGCTTAAAAACCGGAATATCTGTGCAGTATGACGCGTTTTTNNAAAATAATCCTGTCACCCGTGAAAAAACCTTGCAAATTTTTCTAATTCACTATATACTCTTTACGGCAAAGGCAATACTTCACAAAAAAGGAACACGCGTATGAACATTCTCGTCCTCCACGGACCGAACCTACACCTCTTAGGGAAACGCCAACCGGAGATTTACGGACACCAGACCTTATCGGACATTAATGACACACTTGACCGGCATGCAGCGGCATCACCGCACGAGATTACACTCAAAATCTTCCAATCCAATCACGAAGGTGAACTCGTCTCTATCATCGGAGATAATATTGACTGGGCAGACGGTATCCTGATTAATCCCGCTGCTTACACACATACCAGCGTCGCCATCCGAGACGCACTCTCTACCGTCGCACTACCCGTCATAGAGATTCATCTCTCTAACATCTACGCCCGTGAAGAATTTCGGCATCATTCCTACATATCGGCGGTTTCTGTCGGTGTCATCGGTGGTTTCGGGACGCAAAGTTACACCCTTGCTCTTGAAGCAATGATCCAAACCTTACAACAAACTAAGGAAAATTAAAAAAGTGAAGCCTGAAACGAAGTGGAGGGGTTTTTACTTGGGGTGTTTT
>JAAXHD010000366.1:5671-23388 GCA_012271015.1 Candidatus Poribacteria bacterium
CCCAGACAAACTTCACCGAACCGCAAGGAAACTTAAAAGATGGCAAAAAACCCTTTCATACCGTTTAGTCGTCCTTGGATTGACGATACCGAAATCGAAGCCGTTAGCCAAGTCCTCGCCTCCAAATGGATTAGCACGGGAAACAGAGTACGAGAATTTGAGCGCGCCTTTGCCGAATACCTCGGCGTTAAGCACGCCATTGCTGTCAGCTCCTGCACCCACGCGCTACATCTGAGTCTCGTTGTAGCGGAGATTGGTAACGGCGATGAAGTCATCACAACCCCTTACACCTTCACAGCGACTGCTGAAGCGATCCGATACGTCGGTGCTAAACCCGTCTTCGTTGACATCGAACCCGACACCTTGAACATCGACATAACCAAAATCGAGCAGGCGATAACCCCTCGCACGAAGGCAATAATGCCTGTCCATTTCGCCGGTCTCCCCTGTGATATGGGTGCGTTACAGGACATCTGTCGAAACCACAATCTTGTCCTTATTGACGACGCTGCGCACGCCATCCCAACCGAATACAAAGGGCAACACATCGGTAATATCGGCGACCTGTCCGCCTTTAGTTTTTATGCGAACAAAAATCTGACAACAGGGGAAGGCGGTATGATTACCACCAATAATGATGCCTTCGCTAAACCGCTTCGCACGATGCGGCTCCACGGCATCGACAAAGACGCTTGGGCGCGTCAATCAGAGCGCGACATCTGGCGGTATGACATCGCCACGGAGGGTTATAAATACAACATGACCGACATTCAAGCCGCAATGGGGTTATGCCAACTCATGAAACTCAACAAACAGCATGAACGCCGTCGAGATCTCTCGCAAATCTATCAAAAGGAATTGGCAAATCTTCCGCACATCAGCACACCGGTGGCACCGGAGAATCCCAACGAACATTCGTGGCATCTCTACATTATTCAACTCCCACCCGGTGAACGCGACGGATTTATTGGGTCCTTGAGTGAGGCAAACATTGAATGCAGTGTTCACTATATTCCGTTGCACCTCTTCGAGTTTTATCAGGAGCAATACGGCTACCGTGTCGGCGATTTCCCGTGTGCTGAGGCGGCATTTGAACGCGTCGTGAGTCTACCCCTTCACCCCGGATTAACCGAAGATGAGATTCATATCGTAATTGATGAAATAGGAAAAGTTTTGGATTCATAGTTCGACTACAGAAACTAAAGAACGGGCAATAAATGGTCTCCCTACTACAAACAGGCTTCGGGTTCATAATCACGCTAAGGCGTGGATACACAGAAAGCCCAGAAACCTGTGATAATCCGAGATTCAGGCGATATAGACATAACACCACTTCAGCAAGAAGATGGACACACCTAACCCAACAAACACTCCCCTCTACCAAATCATTCCCAGCGATGTTTGTTTCTCATGTGATGTCTGTTGCCGATTCTTAGAGGCAGACAGTCCGCTCGCCCCCATCTTTACTGAAATTGAGACAGAAACAGCCATCGCACACGGTTCTGATCCTGCGCTGTTCTGTCCACAGGCAGACGGAAAAAGTGCACAGATCCAACTGAAACCGCATAACGACTTCTACATCTGTCCGTTTTTTGATCCAGAGACGAGCCACTGCACCATCTATCCGATCCGTCCGCTTGACTGTCAACTCTATCCATTCGCTCTAATGCTCAGTGAAGATGGAAGCGAGGTCGTGCTCGGTGTAGACAGCCTTTGTCCGTTTGGCGAAGCACATCTCGAAACGGAAGTCTTTCAGAAGCACATCCGCCACGTCATCAATTACGTCGAATCCGAATCAGTCACTGGGCAGATAATCGCGAACTGGAGTTTGATCGGCAACTACCAAGACACCGTGAAAATTGTCCATACGCTCAAACTGACAGATGCAAATTCAACCGCTAACGATTAATGACAAGTCAATTTTTGACGAATACGCACATCGGACATGCCCACGGCTTTCCAACTACGCCTTCGCACCGCTTTACATATGGAAGGAACATTTTCAGTTTTATTGGGCACGGCTCGCGGAATATTTATGCATCTTCGCAAAGCAAGGTGACGATTATTTTATGCCTATTTTACCGATGCCGTGCGATTCTGAAAACCGCACCTACCGAAATGTTATTCGTACAGCATATCAATTTATGTTAGAATCAAATCGGAATCCACACATCGCCCGAATCGAAAATGTCCCACAGGCATTGCGCACTTTTTTTAAAGAGATCGGGTTCCGCGCGACTCTAAAGGAGACCGAATACCTCTATGAAACAGCCGCACTCAGCAAACTGAGCGGTAATCGCTTCAAGAGTAAGCGGAACGCTTATAATGCCTTTATTGCGCGTTATCCGTCGGCAGAATTTAGACCCTACTGCACCGCTGACACCGAGGCGTGTTTCGCACTCTATGAGGCGTGGCACACAGCACGCGCAGCGAAATGTAAAGACGCAGTCTATTGCGCGATGCTTGAGGATGCTCGATCGGCACACCAAATCGCGATCGGGCATGCGGAAGCACTCGGACTTCTGGGCAGGATTGTCCGTATTGATGAGGAAATCAGCGGTTATACCTTCGGATATCCACTGAATGCGGATACATTCTGTGTGCTATTTGAGATTACAGACCTTGAAATAAAAGGGCTGGCGCAGTTCATCTACCGCGAGTTTTGTAAGGAATTGGTGGACACCCACAGATGGGTCAATGCAACGAGCGATTCAGGGTTAGAGAACCTGAAACGTGTCAAACGCTCCTACCATCCGATCGAACTGGTTCCGTCATACAATATTGTTATGTAGCAGGACTTACGCAATTTTGATTATCGCCCGTGTCGTTAGAGACGGATCGCATAAAAAACACAGGCGATTTGTGGCACAACCTAACAGGTTATGCTACAAAAGAGCATCATGCGTAAGTCCTATAAAAGTTAGTCCAAAGCGCGTAGCCCGTAATGTAATGGAGGCAACTCTACGGGAAGAGCATCAAAGTCTGAAACTACCTGACCGAACCGTAAGGTAAAATTAAAAGATGAGAGCAGCACTTATTTTTCTTAACGGCTACTACGACACACGGCATCTCGATTTTTACCGTCAAGAGATCGAAACCGCAGTGGAAAACGGTTCTCCGCTCATCTGTGCAGACGGAGGTATCCGCATATTTAACGAATTAAATCGAGATACGGATAGGTCGCTTATCCCAGATGTCCTTATTGGTGATATGGATTCGGTAAGATATCGGGGTTCCAAACCCTTCCTACAGGCAAAACACATCGTTCAGGAATGGGTAGGAAAAACCGACAAAGATCATACGGATGGACAACTCGCCGTAGATTATGCCATGGAACAGTATGACTGCCGACATATCATCATCTACGGCGGCTTATCGCGACCAGAAGCATACGAAACCGACCAATTTCTTGGCAACCTCAAACTGATGCGCTTTGGACACTACCGGACGTCCGCAGACGAACCTTACACAGCCGAAATGCGGGATCCGAAACAAACAATCCACTATGTGCTATCAGCAGTACGTCTAACCCGAAAAAGCAGCGAACTGCAACGCGTTTCTCTCATCGCGGAATCGCCCAATATCATCGTCGAAAAAAGTGAGAACCTACGCTGGGACTTGGCATCGCTACACATCGATCCCGACTTAACAAATGCACTCCGCAACGAATTCGTAGAAGGTGCGGAATCGGCAACCGTTCAATTGACTGACGGATCTGCCCCGGTCTACGTGATTCACAACTGGTGAGTCAGTACCTTCTTAAGCGTTTTCGTATCCAGATTCGCACCGCTCATCACCATTACCACGTGTTTCCCCGCGAGTGTATCCGTGAGTTTATGCGCTGCTGCTATCGGAGAAGCACCTGCCCCCTCCGCCAAGTTGTGCGTCCACCGCAACGCCAAACGGATGCCTTCCTCAAGTTCCGCTTCACTGAGTAACACAATGTCGTGAATGCCTTTATTGATGATGGATAGCGGCAACGGAAACGGCGCACGGGTCGCAATCCCATCAGCCATGGTATCGCAAAAATCGGTTTCTACACGCTGCCCTGTTTTCCACGAACGATAGATAGCCGGTGCATTTTCCGCCTGCACCCCGATGACCTTGGCATTGGGATTAATCGCTTTGGAAACTGTGATAGCCCCACAACTACCGCTCCCACCGCCAATCGGCACAATGATTGCGTCCACATCTGGGAGACTTTCAAAAATCTCAAGCGAATAGGTGCCCACACCGTGGAAGAGTGCAGGCTCCATGCAGGGATGAACGTAGTAAAGTCCGCGTTCTACTTGGAGCGTTTCACACAGCGCGAGTGCTTCGTCAAAATCGGAACCGTGTTCGATCAATTCTGCACCATACGCCCGCATAGCACAATTCTTTTCAGGATTATTCCGGTGCGGCACAACAACCGTAGCCTTAACCCCAAATTGCTGCGCCGCGTAAGCAATTGATTGTCCATGGTTTCCGCGTGTCGCTGTAAGAACACCCTTTTCACGTTGTGCTTGCGGCAGGTGGTGCATGAAATTGATACCGCCACGCACTTTAAAACTCCCTGTTGGATGATGATTTTCGTGCTTGATGTATGCCTGAAATCCGAGTCGCTCGGACAATTCTGGATAATGAACCAGTGGTGTAGGTTTTAAATACTGTGTTACGACGCGCCGCGCCGCAATAATTTTCTGAAGGGTAACAGTTTTCATTTTACTCCTAAATGTATTTCAAAAGAGTCGTGAACCGGAGTTCCCTCCTACAAAGAGCGGTCATAGGCTATTGGTTATAAGTTAAGAGAAGCACTTGATAAACGAGAATCTCTTCACTTATAACTTAAAGGTTTTTCAAAGAAAAACCGAACTTACAGCCTACAACCTCTTTCGTAGAAAACCCGTGCTGAAAACGAACCAAGTGAGCGTGCTGATGGCTAATATTATCGGGAATTGGAGTTCCCTCTTAGCAAGAACAAAGAGCACCTTGCAAACCTATAAATTCTATGCTACTATGATAACATACCCTGACGGGCATATTCAAAAGTAATCACAGAAAGGAAACACACATGGCACAAGAATGGCAGTCCACAGCGTTAGAAATTGACGAAGCCGAGGACCTCATCGAGGTCTGCTATCAGAACGGATGGACGGATGGACTTCCCGTCGTTCCACCGACACCTGACCGCGTCGCACGCATGCTCAGCGGAACAGATCGAGATCCGGATGAACTCATCGCAGCTGTCCCCCCAAAATGGGGTAGAGCCACCGTCGAAAAGGTTGCAATTAACGCAGTCATGGCAGGATGCAAACCTGAATATCTACCACTCATTCTCACTGCAGTGGAGGGGATGACAGCCGAACAGTTCAATCTCCACGGCGTTCAGGTTACAACTTCACACGTCGGACCGATGCTTGTCGTGAACGGACCTATCCGAAAGCAGTTAGAAATCAACGACGGCTTCAATCTCTTTGGGCAAGGATGGCGAGCGAATGCAACGATCGGTCGCGCCCTACGACTCATCTGTACGAACATCGGTGGCGCATTGCCCGGCGAACTCGACCGAGCGGCATTCGGACACGCTGGAAAATACACCTGTTGTATCGCTGAAAAAGAGGAAGAAAGCCCTTGGGATCCCTTGCATATCGAACTGGGTTTCAAAGCGGGCGATAGCACTGTCACTGTCTTTGCGGCGGCAGGTCCCCAAACCGTCAACGACCACGGCAACAACACCGCAGAAGGCATCCTCAACACGATTGCCCAGAATATCACCGCTCCCGGCAACAGCAGCGGCCAGACCCTTCTCGTCATAGGCGTTGAACATGCAAAAACGATCTCAGAAGACGGACTCAATAAAGCCGATATCCGGTGGCACATTGCCGATGCTACGAGTTACTCGGCAGAGGATCTACTGCTGATGGTAGCAGGTGGACCCGCAGGAAGATGGACGATCGTCGTCCCCGGATGGGGTTCACCGACCTCTCGTGCTGTCACACTGAGGGTATAAATCCAAGTTAGAATTTATTTTTTGCCTACGACTTCTTTCGGCAAGTTAAAGCCTGAATTCTTTGCCGAAGATTTTCTTGCAAATCAGCGGAAAATATGGTATCCTTATATTAAAGAAGACTATGAGAAACCCAAATCTGTTTTCTGACGTTATAGTATAAGGAATAGATACGATGGACACAAGAACGCTGTCTTTACCGATCAGCACACTGAATTACAAGCAACCCACCACCGTGCCAGTCGGTTCTCCTGTTTCTATCGTCATTGATATGATGCAAGCGAGAGAAACAGGGTGTGTTCTCGTCGTTGATGAGGATGAACAATTAGTCGGAATTATCACCGAACGGGATCTGCTCCAACATGTGAGTGGGCAGCGCGCCGCACCGACGGAGTTTAAGGTCGAACAGGTGATGACAGCGGACCCAGAGACACTACGCGCCAGTGACCCTATTGCCTTTGCACTCAACCTGATGCACCTTGGTCATTTTCGGCATCTACCTCTCTGCGTTTGGGACGACCAAGGAGAGGCATATCCCATCGGAATAATTTCAACCCGCGATATCTTAGAACATATCGCTATATTTATAGAAAATCAGGAGTAGGAGGCGTAACCATGCTATATGATTTGGCAATTGATGAAGAATTAGAGCAGATGGACGAAGATGCTGCATTGAGAGCATGGAATGCGCAAGAGATTCAGGTTTTGCTAAAGGATTTGATGCGTCCCATCATTCAGATTGACATCAACGCCAGCACGAATGAGGCTATTGACCTACTCCTTGCTAACGAAATCGGCGCAGCCCCTGTTGTTGAGAACGGTTATCTCCGCGGAATATTCAGTGAACGAGATGTCCTAAACCAAATCCTCAATAAACAGGCCGGAGACCTGGACGACATTGGCGTTACAGAGTTCATGATTGCAGATCCGCAGACAGCACAATCTGATGATACGCTGACCACAGCCATTCTCCACATGGCACGGGGCGGTTATCGACACGTCCCTATCGTTGATACAGAAAATCGCCCGATTGGTATGGTATCCATTCGGGACGTAATGTCCTATCTCGTTGAGGAATTTCTCCAAGAGGTCTTAACACTGCCGCCGAAACCGGTTCGAGATGCCCTGAAAGCCCGAGAGGGTGCCTAAATGCCTCTAAACTTTCATATTCCTTAGGTGTGGTCACCAAATACACACCTGTTTTCTAATCTCTTGTAGGTGTACTTTCGACATACGCACCTATTATAAAAAAGGACAATTGTGATGCGCAAGCCAGTAGAGCAAATTGAGGAAGCGACAATCCTATTTGCTGGCGACTCCGGCGATGGGTCGCAGACCATTGGCACACAAATGACTGAAACCACCGCCCTCATTGGGAACGATGTCGCCACGCTACCCGATTATCCCGCTGAGATTCAAGCACCCGCTGGATCGTTAGCTGGAGTATCCGGGTTCCAACTCCACTTCTCAAGCGAACAAATTCACACCCCTGGAGATCTTTGCGATGTCCTCGTCGCGATGAACCCTGCCGCTTTAAAGGTACACCTCAATAAACTCAAATCGAACGGTATTTTAATCGTAAATATAGACAATTTCGCGCGACGCAATCTACGCCTCGCAGGATACGAGAGCGACCCGATCACAGACGGCACTCTCACGAAGTACCAAGTTTTCCCGGTCGAACTCACCCAACTCACTCGCAAAGCCCTTGAGACAACAGCATTGACTGTCAGGGAGATCGACAGATGTAAGAACTTTTTCGCACTCGGGATGATCCTCTGGCTCTACAATCGCCCGATGGAATACACGATGAAGTGGATTAAGGTGAAGTACGCCAAGAGGCCCCAATACATTGAACCTAACATCCTCGCGCTCCGTGCCGGGAATATCTACTGCGAAGCCACCGAGCAGTTTGCGAGTTCCTATGATGTGAAACCCGCCGACTTTGATCCCGGGACTTACCGAAACATCGAAGGCAATATGGCAACAGTACTTGGGCTTGTCGCCGCCTCGCATCAGTCCGGTCTCCCTCTCGTTTACGGGAGTTATCCAATAACACCCGCAAGTGACATTCTCCACGGACTCGCGCAATACCGGAATTTCGGTGTTGTTACAATGCAAATGGAGGATGAGATTGCCGCCGTCGGTGTCGCAATCGGTGCCGCCTTTAGTGGCGCACTCGGTGTGACAGGCAGTAGTGGACCAGGGCTTGCGCTCAAATCGGAAGCGATTAACCTCGCGATGATTGCCGAACTCCCGCTCGTGGTGTGTAACATCCAGCGTGCGGGTCCGTCAACAGGTATGCCGACAAAAACGGAACAGTCGGATCTCTTGCAGATGTTCTATGGTCGGAACGGAGAGTCACCTGTCCCCATCATTGCTTCGTCGCGTCCTCACGACTGTTTTGAAACCATTTACGAAGCCTGTCGCATCGCCGTGAAATACAGGACCCCGGTGATCTTCCTATCAGATCTCTACATCGGGTTGGGGGCTGAACCGTGGAAAATCCCGCAACTCTCCGAACTCCCAGAGATTAGACCCGATTTTGCAGTGAGCGCAGATACCAATAACGGATTTGAACCGTATCTACGCGATCCAGAAACCTTGGCGCGCCCGTGGGCGAAGCCTGGCACCGCCGGCTTAGAGCATCGCATTGGAGGCTTAGAGAAATCGGATGTTACAGGAGATGTCAGTTACGATGCTGAAAACCATCAAAGGATGGTGGAGATCCGCGCAGAAAAGGTCGCACGCATCGCCGATGAGTTACCGCCGACGGAAGTGTTTGGCGCACAAGAAGGGGACCTTCTGCTTCTTGGATGGGGCGGCACTTATGGCGCGATCCGAACCACAGCAGAAAACTATATCGCCTCAGAACTCCCAATAGCACACGTTCATCTCCGACACCTCAACCCTTTCCCAAAAGATTTAGGCGACACTCTACAGAGATTCAAAAAGATTTTAATTCCTGAACTAAACAGTGGACAACTCCTCCAACTCATTCGCAGCACTTATCTTATCGATGCAATTGGGTTTAATAAGGTGCAAGGGCAACCCTTCCACGTTTTCGAGTTGGAATCGAAAATTGACGAGATACTCAAAGAAATTGGGCATGCTTAGCCCCTAACGCCAAAAGGCGGTAAATAAATCATGAGAAGAAAAAGAACTTCAGGCATTCCGGCTGGAGCACCTACCCTCTCCAAAAAGGACTTTGAATCCGATCAAGACGTACGCTGGTGTCCAGGTTGCGGTGACTACTCTATACTTGCCCAGACACAACGGATTATGCCAGAACTCGGTATCCCGAAAGAAAATATCGTCTTTATCTCCGGTATCGGGTGTTCAAGTCGGTTCCCCTACTACATGAACACTTATGGCTTCCACACCATCCACGGTAGAGCCCCAACGATCGCCTCTGGTGTAAAAATGGCGAATCCTGATCTCTCCGTGTGGATTATTACGGGCGATGGCGATGCGCTCTCAATCGGTGGTAACCATTTCATCCACCTGATGCGCCGCAATTTCGATGTCAATGTTCTGCTCTTTAACAATCGCATCTATGGACTCACAAAGGGACAATACTCACCGACATCCGAGCAAGGTAAACTGACGAAATCTACCCCTCTCGGTTCAGTAGACCCACCCTTTAATCCGATCAGCCTCGCACTGGCTTCGGGTGCTACGTTTGTGGCGCGCTCACTCGACCGAGATGCAAGCCACCTGCGGACTATTATCAAGTCAGCGTTTGAACACAAAGGTACTTCGTTTATCGAAATCTATCAAAACTGTAACGTGTTCAACGACAAAACCTTCATCCAATACACGGAAAAAGATACGAAAGCTGACAACACAGTAGTCCTGGAACACGGTGACTCCCTCGTCTTCGGCACGGAACACGATAAGGGTATCCGACTGAACGGATTCCAACCCGAAGTCGTCGAAACCACAAACGGCGAATACTCCACCGATGATCTCATCGTTCACGATCAGTACGCCGAGGACACCACCTTGGCGAACTTCCTTGCACGGATGAGCGACACGCCTGACATGCCACATCCCATCGGCATTTTTCGTAGTGTCAGGCATCCTTGCTACGAAGATGCGATGACCAATCAGGTCCGCACGGCGAGAGAACGGATGGGCGATGGTGATCTTGAGGCACTCCTCAACGATGGCGAAACGTGGACTGTGTCATAGTATCGACTATATCTAAAAAAACGGCGGTCAGATAAGAATCGCGAGCACAACTCGCTCTTACAGCAAGAGGGGCTTGAGGGGATTACCGATTTAAATTCTTAAACTTCGTACAGTTTGTTCTACAACAGACTCCTGTTTAAGTCAAACTTACGTTAGATTAGTAGTAACAAACGTTTGGTCCCCTCGATTCAAAGTTGATTGGCTCCCAATTTTTTCGTAGGATTCTACCATGAAGATTTACATCTTAACCGACTTAGAAGGCGTCGCGATGGTATCCCGCTTCAGTCAAACCCGTGAAGAAGGTCCCCAGAAAGAGACTGCTATGGGACTGTTGACGCAGGAGTTAAATGCGGCTGTTGATGGTATTCTTGATGTGGATGCAGACGCAGAAATTGTGGTCTGGGATGGACATGGGACCGGCGGGATTGATGTGCTTGAATTTCATCCGAAGGCGAAGTTAATTGCGCGGGGTCCTATTCGTCCGCCCTACTATCTTGACGCAACCTATGACGCGCTCTTTTTTTTAGGTCAACACGCCATGGCTGGCACGCCAAACGCCCCGTTGAGTCATACGTATTCCTCTTTGTCAATTGAACACTACAAACTCAACGGAAAAGAGATCGGAGAATTCGGTTGTCGCGCCGCGCTCGCGGGCACTTTCGATGTTCCAACGGTCTTCATCTCCGGTGACGATAAAGCGGTTACCGAAGCGAAACAACTTATACCGAACATTTATGGCGTTGAAACCAAACAGGGACTCGGACAGGAACTCGCGTTGCACCTATCACCCCAACGGTCGCGAGAACTGATTCGCGAGACTGCGGCGGAGGCTTGCCGAAATATTGCTGAGATTGCCCCATTCAAAATCGACCCACCTTATACGTTTGAAGTTCGGGTGCTTGAAGGTAAATCCATTGACGGGTACCTGAGCCGCGGGGCAGAGAAGGTTGATGATCGTACGGTCAGCTGGCACACCGATGACCTCTGTGCCCTCTCTATTTAGCACTAAAGCAATCTCACCTACCGAGATACATTTAACACTAACACCACCCAGCCACTTCTCAACCCCCATAAAACCTCGCCGCTGAGGCAATTCACCTTTCCCTTGATTTTGTCCCGAAGAATCTGGTATCCTGTTACAGCACTTACACAGCACAAAGAATCGGCATATTTTGTTGAACTTAACCCCCTAAAGAATCAGAATCAACGGTATGAGGTTTCCCGTGTGGGAAACCTCCCCGTATGGCATTCCAGGTACCCTTATCAGGGGGACTTTAAGTGGAAATGCGTAAATCTTATATTACATAACTCTCAGATTTAGCCATGGAAACTTTTGACTGTGAATTGAACCAACAGGTCATCTACGGTGATAACACGATTGAGAGACTCGGTGAGTTGACCCGCGAACGCGGTGGGAGCCGCGTCCTTCTCGTGACAGACGCCGGTATCGAAAAGGCAGGTATCCTCGCGAGAGCCGTCTCAGCACTACAAAGCGAAAGGATCGCCGCTTACGTTTTTGCTGATACCACGCCCAACCCAACGACAGAAGACGTTGGCGCGGCACTTGCGGTGGCAAAAATCAACGCACCGATAGACCTCATCATCGGACTCGGTGGAGGTAGCTCAATGGACTGTGCGAAAGGCGCAAACTTCCTGCTCACAAACGGCGGCAAAATGGAGGACTACTGGGGCACAAACAAGGCAACACAACCGATGCTCCCCTCTATCGGTATCCCGACGACTATCGGGACCGGTAGCGAGGCACAATCCTTCGCACTCATCGCACAGGCAGATACACACATCAAAATGGCGTGTGGTGATAAAAAAGCACGATTCGGAACTGTCCTTTTAGATGCGACACTCACCAAAACCTTGCCGAGACCGATCGCCGCAATCACCGGTATAGACGCGATCGCACACGCCGTTGAAAGTTTCGTCTCAACGAGACACAATCCGATGTCTCAGATGTTTGCACAGCACGCATGGGAGTTGTTAGACGCTCACTTTGAGGCATGCCTTGAACCCAACAATTCCGCATCCCGAAGCAAAATGCTGTTTGGGGCATACCTCGCCGGACTCGCAATCGAAAACTCGATGCTGGGTGCCGCACATGCTTGTGCTAACCCGCTGACAGCGAGATATGAGGTGATCCACGGTGTTGCCGTTGCGCTGATGTTACCGCACGTCATCCGATTCAATAGCACTGTCGCAGGAGATGCCTATCGTGAACTGTACCGGGACGGTGACTTAGCAGATAGAATCACAGCACTCAAACAGATTGGCAATCTGCCGAACAGGCTCCGGGATTATCCCATCCAATACACGATAGGAACGGCAGATATACCGACGTTGGCAAAGGAAGCGGCGACACAGTGGACAGCACAGTTCAATCCGCGTCCTTTGAATATCAGAGATTTTATGAAACTTTATGAACAAGTTTATTGAAATACAAGTAGATAAGCGGAATCGTACATATCTTAAAAAGTCAAAAGCAACGGCACAACGGAGTGTGCCTGCTACCTTTTTAATTTTCCTATTGTTCCTCGCTTCGCACGTATCTTTCGGCAACTGGACAAGTTTTCGTGGTAATCCACAACTCACAGGTCTCGCCGATCCCCAACTCTCCGAAAATCCGCAATTGCTCTGGACTTTCCAAGCGGGAGATATGATTGAATCCACTGCCGCAGTCGTCGATGGCATCGTCTACGTTGGGGCATTAAACGGAACTCTCTACGCAATCGACGCACAAACCGGCAAGGAGAAGTGGACGTATCAGGTAGAGGGACATATCAAAGCCTCGCCATCTATTTACAACGGAGTCGTCTATTTCGGCGATGGGGATGGGATCTTCCATGCAGTGGACGTCAACACCCAAGAAGCGAAATGGCAGTTCACGACGGAAGGTGAAATCATCTCATCGGCAAATGTCGTTGACGATCGCGTGCTGTTCGGCTCGTATGACGGATTCCTCTACTGTCTCAACCGAGAGAACGGAGAACTGGTCTGGAAATTAGAGACTGAAGGTTATGTCCACGGCACCCCTGGGGTCTGGACGCAAATCGCAAGCGATTCTGGTCGGGCAGAAAACTTCGCAATTGTCACGGGATGCGATAGTTATCTCCGCGTCATCAATATTGACGATGGCATACAGACGCAACAGGTGAATCTTGGCGCGTATGTCGGGGCAAGTCCTGCGATTTCACAAAACCGCGTCTATTGTGGCACGTACGGCACCGAAATATTGGGAGTTGCCTTAGACACTGGAGAGATTGCCTGGCGGTATCGGCATCCGAACCGCAGATTCCCATTCTTTGCTTCAGCCGCCCTCACGGCAGACAGCGTTATCATCGGCGGACGCGATAAGATGGTGCATGCGCTCTCACAAGCGACCGGCGAACCCCTATGGACGTATACCGCTAAATCCCGTATTGAGTCTTCCGCTGTCATTGTCGGGACACGTGCCTTTGTGGGGACAACTCGCGGATTGTTTATCGCTTTAGATATTACGACTGGGGAATCGGTGTGGGAATTCGCAACGGGTTCATCTATTGTCGCTTCACCGAGCGTCTCCAACGGTAGAATCTATATCGGGACCGAGGATGGGATCCTGTATTGCTTTGGGTCAACATAGACTGGCACGATTGACGGTTTCATGGTATAATAATCAGGACCTACACAATTTCAACCGTAGCACGCTCTGTTAGATAGGGATTCTCGAAAAAACACAGACGGTCTGTGGACACAAACTAAAAGTTTGTGCTACAAAAGAGCAGCCTGCTAAGTCCTAATAATGTGAACTTATTCGATCGTGAGTTTGACTAAGAATCAGAGGAACCTGATACGCCCTATCACGTCTATCGGAGATTTAATGAAGGTAAGGGAGCATCACTAATGCCTGAAGCAAAACCGGAACCTGCAACAGCAGGCATAGATTCAAAAGACACTACTGTAGGAAGCGTTTTCGTCTCCAACTACCCGCCGTATTCCGTATGGGGCGAGTCCGACGTACCCGAAGTACAGCGCGCGCTCGGTGAGCAACCGCGCCCGGATGCGACATTGGGGCTATATCTCCATATCCCATTCTGTCGTAAGCGGTGCAAATTCTGCTATTTTCGCGTCTACACCGATAAAAATAGTTCGGAAATTGACACGTATCTGAACGCGCTTGCGAAAGAGGTCGAACTTTACAACACACACTCCGCAATTGCTGGCAGACCCCTGAAATTCGTTTATTTTGGCGGCGGGACCCCTTCCTACATCAGCGTCAAACATCTGACGGCTCTCGTAGATAGGGTAAAACGGGTGATGCCCTGGGATGCTGCTGAAGAGGTCGCTTTTGAATGTGAACCGGGTACCTTGACGGAAAAGAAAGTAGAGGCGATCAAAGGAATCGGCGTAACCCGACTGAGCCTTGGTGTTGAGAACCTCAACGACGAGATCCTTGCTGAAAACGGTAGAGCACATCTTTCCAAAGAGGTGTACCGCATTGTCCCGTGGATAAAGACACTGGCATTCGATCAGGTCAACATCGATCTTATTTCAGGTATGATAGGTGAAACGTGGGAGAGTTGGCGAGAAACCGTTAAAAAGACTATCGAACTTGATCCGGATAGCATCACTGTCTATCAGTTGGAATTGCCGTTCAACACTGTCTACTCTAAAGACATTCTCGGTGGCGATTCGCTGCCGGTCGCAGACTGGAAATTGAAACGCGAATGGCACCAATACGCCTTTGAACAGTTTGAACAAGCCGGTTACGCACAATCCAGCGCGTATACAGTACTCAAGAAAGACAGGCATTGCCAATTCGTCTACCGCGATGCCGTATGGCAGGGGAGCGATATGATCGGAACAGGCGTTGCTTCTTTCTCGCATCTCAGCGGGATTCATTTCCAAAATGCACCGTCATGGGGAGACTACCTCAACCACCTTGAGGAAGACAGGATTCCAGTTTACCGAGCACTAAAACCGACGGAAGCGGAACGATTGACGCGGGAGATGATCCTGCAACTCAAACTCGGAAAGATCAGACCTTCCTATTTCAAAGCGAAGTTCGACGCAGACATCCTCAATACTTTTGCCGAATCCTTTGAGAAACTGCAAAACGACGGCATGTTACGTGTCAACGCCGCATCGGACGAGATTCAACTGACGCAACGCGGATTGCTCCAAGTCGATAGCCTGCTCCCAGCGTTCTATGCCCCTGAATATCAGAATACGCGATATACCTAAATCAGCAGTCAGCAATCAGCGGTCAGCAGTCAGTAGTTGTTGGGTTTCACTTCGTCTTTGACGGGTATGAGGAGTCTAGGATTTGATGAATGTTTGGTTCAGCGACATTTGATGTCTCAGGGCGTTCAACCCAACCTACATATCGGTGTATCGTTAACTGAATACCGATATGCCTAAGACAACCCATTCAAGGATATATTTTTTTCCATGAAAGGAATGAAGATATGGATACGAAACTGATCGAATCTAATCCGTCAATCATGATGGGTAAACCTGTTATCGCAGGTACTCGCATTCCTGTCGAATTAATCTTAGAAAAAATCGCAGCGGGCGAAACGATTGAGCAATTACTTGAGGAGTACCCACGCTTAACTGAGGAAGGCGTACGAGCAGCACTTTATTTTGCATCTCAGGCCCTTCGCGCCGATGTTGTTTACCCAATTCGTGAAGGAAATCCATGAACCTATTGGCGGATGAGAGCATCGGCAAGTCTATTGTGGATGAACTTCGACAAAATGGTCATAACGTGTTATACGTCGCCGAATTTGCTCCAAGTATTGATGATAAGGCAGTGCTTCATCAAGCCAACCTAAACCGTGCCCTACTACTTACCGAAGATAAAGACTTTGGTGAACTCGTCTTTCGTCAAAGATTAGTACACATGGGCGTAGTGCTTGTTCGTCTTTCCGGTTTATCTCTGCCAGCAAAAGTAACAAGTGTTTCAACAGTCTTGGCAAACCACGAGAACGAATTACTGGAAGCTTTCAGTGTTATTTCACCCGGAAGGGTTAGAATTCGCCGAGGCTCATAATTAACTATACTACATCAACTATACTCCCACGAATTAAACCCAAGAAACATGGAGATGCAAACGCAATTACACCGCCTCCGGGAGATGCTCGTCCCGGTGTTGGAAACCAACACCTTCTACAAACAAAAACTCAACGAAGCCGGGGTCACGCATCCAAACGACGCACAATCATTCGCAGACTACCGGCAGCTCCCGTTTACGACAAAGGAAGAACTCAGCACCGATCAAGTCTCGCATCCCCCCTATGGGACGAATCTCACCTTTCCGTTGGAGCAGTATACCTGCCTCCATCGCACCTCAGGTACAACAGGCTCACCCCTGCGATGGCTGGACACAGCCGAATCGTGGGATTGGTGGGGAAAATGTTGGGGAGAAATCTATCGCGCTGCTGGCGTAACCTCATCCGACCGGCTCATGATCGCCTTTTCGTTCGGACCCTTTATCGGTTTCTGGAGTGCCTATCACGGAGCGCAGCAACTCGGAGCACTCATCATCCCAAATGGGGGCATGACCTCTGACCAACGGATACGCGCCATCCTCAGCAATGATGTGACGGTGCTCATCGCGACACCGACGTATGCATTGCGACTCGCTGAAGTCGCAGAACAAGATGGCATCAATCTACCTAAAGAAGCCTCAATTCGGGTGACAATCCACGCTGGTGAACCCGGAGCGAGTCTACCCGCTACGAAATACCGCATCGAAAGCCGTTGGGGTGCGCGTGCCTACGATCATGCCGGTGCAACGGAAGTCGGTGCCTGGGGCGTTATGTGCGAACCGCAAGCGGGTGTCCATCTCAACGAAGATGAGTTCATCTGTGAAGTGCTTGATCCAGAAACAGGAAACCCCGCAGATGAAGGCGAGTTAGTCATCACGAATTTAGGACGCGTCGGTATGCCCGTCATCCGTTACCGGACGGGGGACTACGTGAAACTCAAATCAATCCTCTGTGAATGCGGTCGGAAAAGCCGCGTCCTTGATGGTGGTGTTATCGGACGATTAGATAAAGCCATTATCATTCGGGGTTTAAATGTATATCCTGCTACGCTCGAAAACATTATCCTCAAGTTTCCTGAGGTCCGTGAGTTTGCCGGACGTATTTACGGAACGGGAACGCTCGACGAACTCGAAATACAGATTGAATCCACAAACCCAGACCCGACGGAAACCGTTACTACAGTCGCCGCGGCGATCCGAGATGAGTTAGGTTTACGTGCCGAAGTGAAAGCAGTCCCACTCGAAGCGTTACCGAGGTCCGAACTTAAATCAAACCGATTCACCGATGAACGGTCCTCGTGAAAACACATTCCAGTTCGTAGTAGCGCAACTCATTGAGCGTTAGGGGCGCAATGAATTGGGATTATATCCCACCCTTTGCTAATCAATTAGGACTTACGCAATCCTTTGAGATGTGTTATAATAATGCAAGCCACCTATCATAGACATAGCACTCCGCTGGAGTGCAGTTGCTTAAATACGCTCTTCCTATAGACA
>JAAXHD010000366.1:23494-40701 GCA_012271015.1 Candidatus Poribacteria bacterium
CGCGATTGATACATCAGATATCCCCGAACTGGATGATGACTTTTGGGAAAATGCCCGGCGGATTGGCCCTGAAAATTACCTCCAGATTGAACATGAAATCTTGGAATGGTTCAAGGAACAGGGAAAAGATTACCACACGCGGATAAATACCGTGCTTCGAGCGTATATGGAAGCCCATAGATAAATCAACGCATGTATACACACCACAATTATGACACCATCGTTATCGGGGGTGGACCCGCCGGAAGCACCGTGGCAACGCTTGTCGCGGAACAAGGGCACCGTTCCCTGCTCCTTGAACGGGAAGCGGAACCGACATTCAAAATCGGAGAATCGTTGATTCCCGCCACGTACTGGACTTTCAAACGACTCGGTATGCTCGAAAAACTACGGGCAAGCCATTTTCCACAGAAGTACAGCGTCCAGTTCTATTCGCGCTCCGGTAAAGCTTCCACGCCGTTCTACTTCTTTCAAACCAACCCACATGAAAGTGCCGTTACATGGCAGGTCCTACGAAGTGAGTTTGACGAGATGCTCTTGGACAACGCTAAAGAGAAAGGTGTAGAAATCCATAGGGGAATAGGTGTCCGAGAAGTCCTTTTTGAAGGGAACACAGCAACCGGCGTTGTTACGCAGCACACAGACGGCACCCGTGAAACCCTCCACGCCAGGGTCATCGTGGATTCTACCGGACAGCGGTCCCTTATCGGAAGGCAATTGAACCTGAATACGACAGAACCGAACCTCAAAATGACATCGCTCTTCACACACTACGAAGGCGGACATAGAGACGAAGGCATTGACGAAGGCGCGACGCTCATCCTACACACCGAAGAGAAAGATTCTTGGTTCTGGTCGATCCCGCTCCCCTATAACCGCACGAGTATCGGGGTTGTAGGCGAGTTGGGCTATCTGCTTCAGAATCGAAGAGACGCTGATGGCAAACTCAATGCCCAAAAAATCTTCACCGAAGAACTCGCGAAGTGCACGCCATTGCAACAACGGCTCGAAGGCGCGAAGCAACTGTTTCCCATCCAAACCACCAAAGACTTCTCCTACCGTGCGAGTCGTATCGCAGGCAACAACTGGGTGCTCGTCGGCGACGCATTCGGATTCTTGGATCCCGTCTACTCGACTGGACTGTTTCTGGCACTTAAGTCCGGTGAGATGGCAGCGGATGCCATCGTCGAAGCATTTCATAAAAACGACTTCTCTGAAACGCAGCTCGGAAGTTTCGGACATGAATTTGTAAAGGGGATGGAGGCATTTCGGAAACTCGTCTACGCCTTTTACACAAAGGAATTTAGTTTTGCGCGGTTCCTGTCAGAATACCCAGAGCATCAGGGAGGCATCGTTGACATTTTGAGTGGAGATGTGTTTAGAAAAGATGTAACGCACATCTTCCCTGCGATGGCAGAAATGTGCCCATTTCCACCTGAAGTGCCGCTCCATTGATACGAAATAGGTGGGAAACCCCGTAAGTCCAAAACAACCATAACCTATAGGAGACTCTCATGAAATCAATTCTGTCCTATCTGTTAATTATTTGTGCTATACTCGCTATCGGGTGCGATAATACCGCAAAACAAAACACTGCCGAAAATAAAAAAGGCGATACCCCTGCTGAGTTAGTGAACGACAATTCCTCAAAACGCCGCTATATCAGTATCGGCACCGCTCCCGCTGGTGGTGCGTTCTTCGTCGTCGGCTCCGCAATCGCTGAGGTCGTCGATGGTAACGTCCAAGACGCAAACTGGGAAGTGACCGCCGAAGCCACTAAAGGCACACAGGAAAACATCCGACGCATCGTGAACGGTGAACTGGAATTCGCGCTCGCTAACGCCGCAATCTCCTATTTTGCTGTGCGCGGTGAAGGCGCGTGGGGAACTGAACACACCATCCGTAACGTCATGACACTTGCTCCGAATGTCGGACTATTCCTCACACAGCAGTCTTCCGGTATCCGTGGCATCCGAGACTTCGCTGGTAAACGAATTGTCGTTGGACCGGCGGGCGCAGGTTTCGAGTATTTCCTTAAACCGATACTGGCGGCACACGGTATCACCTACGATGATTTCACGCCGATCAATAGTACGTATATCGGGGCAGTAGATTTGTTAGCGGACGGTTCCGCCGCCGCGGCATTCGTCGGCGGTGCAATCCCAACACCCGCCGCCACACAAGCCAGTACCTCTCAAGACATCTTCTTCATCCCATTTGACGACGCAGCGAAACAGTCGCTTTTCGCTGACTATCCTTTCTTTAACGCCGTAACTATTCCTGCCGATACCTACAAAGGACAGACCGAACCGTTCGCGAGCATGAACGTAGGCGCGATGCATCTCATCACGGCTGAGAACACAGATGAAAATACGGTCTACGCATTCACGAAGACCTTGTATACGCACCGCGTGGAAGTCGTGAAACGGCACGGTGCTGGCAAAGCCATCAATCCGAAAAACGTCGTCAAAAATACTGGTACGCCTTTCCATCCCGGTGCCATCCGTTTCTATCGCGAAATCGGTATCTGGAACGAATAAAAACACTACCTTCCACTTTTTACGATTTTTTGCAAAAGCATGCACCCTTTTTGTCTCCAAACTGCGTCATTAACAACAAAGAAATTGGAAATATGCAACCTTTTAGGGACTCGTTTGTAGTAACAATACGCGCATAGAGGGACCGGAAATGGAATTCTTTCAGGTAGAAAATATACTTTCTAAAGTGTCCCTTTTTCGGTCAACTTCGGTCTGTGGGAGATTATTCTCCTTTCAGACCGAAGTCTCATTCGCGTTATAGAAACATGAAAAGATGGAGGTTAGAATGCATGCAGTATCTCCCCAGATATACCGATGCTATTAGCAAACTTGGTGCTGGTCATGTAAATTACGAACAAGTAGCACAACGCACCGCAGCGGTTACCGGTGGATTGGATTGCTCCCCGAGTTTTAGCACACACGCACTTGACTCTAATCAGCCTGTTTGGAATATGCAGTTTCGACTTAAAGCACTGGATGATAAAATGGGAGCTGCTTTGGATGTCTTGCGCGATCTGCTTTTCGCTGTGAATCCGAGGGATACTGGACGGCTTCGCGATGTCCTTAACCAAGCGGTCACAGCATATCGGAGCTATGTACACGGTTATCGCTGTTTAGATATCGCAAACCATCACGCTGCCCGGGGGTTTTCGCGACACGCATATCTCTCAGAAGTCGTCTTTGGATCAACACAGTTTCGCATGAGTGAAATGCTGCTCAACCGCTTTGATGACTCTCATGAGGAACTCAGTGACGCTATCGAACAGATTCGCGACTTTCTGTTAGTACGCGGACGCGTGACTGCCAGTTTTACCGGTTCTGATGCAGCTGAGGTACTCAGCCGGAAGTTTGCCGAATGGATTGACAACATGCGTGATGAACCGATAAACCCGATGCCAATAGGATTTGAGGCTTTCGATGCATATCCACGGGAAGGATTGGCGGCTCCGATCCAAGTGGCGAACTGCGCGCATATAATACATGCCCCACACTATTCGCATCAGGATTCGGTGTTCTTAACTATCGGCTCGCATATCTTGGACTTTGATTACATTATGAACGAAATCCGGCTCAAGGGCAATGCCTACGGTGGCGTTTTTGAATATAACCCATTTGATGCGCTGCTTTATCAAGGCTCATACTTTGATCCGCATGTCGCTCGATCGCTCAATGTTTTTGAACAGACTGCTGATTATATCAAACAATCGGAGTGGACGCAGACAGACATTGATAAAGCAGTCATCGCAACAGCAGCGGATTATCAAAAAACAGTCCGACCCGGTCAAGCCTCAACCGATGCGCTCACACATTACCTCACTGGGCAGAAGCGGGAAATGATCGAAGACAGATATGCCCAACTCCGAGGTGCCACCCCTAAGGAGGTAAGACGTGCCTTGCTCGAAACTTTGGAGGAAAATAAGGATAAAGCCTCAATTTGTGTCGTCGCGAGCCGTGAGAAATTAGAAGCCGAAAATCAGAAAATGGATCGTCCCCTGAGTATTGAAAATATTTAGAATAGAATCCTAACCCGTAAGAGAGAACATGAAAGGTTTCACAAAATGCCGCGAAAGACATAGAACTCGCCGCCTACCACCTCCTCCGTAGATTAGGCTTCAAATTTTATGACACGCACCAGACTGAAAAAGTCATGGTAACCTTCACCTCCGACACACCAAAGGCGACAAATCGCCATCGCGCGCGTGCTTATTAGAGACCCCAAAATCCTTATTCTCGATGAGGCGACATCGTCTCTGGACGCAGAGTCCGAGGCTCTCGTCCAAGAAGCACTCACACGTCTCATGAAAGGACGCACCAGTTTCGTCATCGCACACCGACTCTCAACCATTTTAGATGCCGACAAAATCCTTGTTCTCAAAGAGGATAGGCTCGTTGAAACCGGCACACATACCGAACTGATTCAACGAGGCGGTATATACCACGACCTGTTCCAGAAACAGTTCACGGGAATACAAGCAGGCAACTCAGTTATTGGTATCGCCGAAATTACTTAACACAAGTTGAAAAAGTGTTTGACTTTGATGCGTCTTTTGTGATAGAATTGTAAAAATGACTGTAAGGAGAACCGGAAATGGAACTAACCTTTGAAAAAGATGATCTATTGCATTCTCTGCAAGTGCTACAAGGTGTAGCGAGTGGGCGCACGACCTTACCGATTCTTTCAAACGTTCTTATCCAAGCCGCCGATGGGAGAATTGAATGCATCGCCACAGATCTGGAGGTCGGGATTAAGATCAAGGTGGAAGGTACCATTCAAGAAGATGGAGGCATCACCGTTTCTGCCAAAAAGTTGGCAGACATCGTCAAAGAGTTGCCCGAAGATAAGCCGATACACTTCGCGACGACGGCAAACGACCGAGTTGAAATCACCTGTGGGGATGGTGTTTATAAAATCATTGGACTTCCTGACGAAGAATTCCCACAATTACCTTCTGTTGACGGAGACTCATTAACTATTGATGGAGATACCCTGCGGAATCTGCTCCACAAAACCGAATTCGCTGCCGCAACGGAGGATGTCCGTTACTTCCTAAACGGAATCTACTTTAATTTTCTTCCAGAGAAAACGGAAGTCGTCGCAACGGATATGAGATGGCTTGCACTCGCGCGCTGTGAACCGCTCACGTCGTCGGAGAATGTAAAAGGGTTTATCGTCCCACTCAAAGCGGTTAAAGAGATCGCTCGTACTTTCGCTGAAACTGACGGCGTGCAGATCTCAATTTTTGAAAATCAGATTCTCTTCGCTGATGAGAACGCCACCTTAACCACACGGCTTGTAGAGGGAGATTATCCGCCATACCAAAAGATCATCCCTGAATCCACGGAAGGCAGAGCCGTCGTCTCTAAAGAACAGATGTTGCATGCGGCACGGCGCGTTGCGTTGCTATCGAATCCGAAGAACTATGCGATTGCATTGGAAATCAGCACTGAGCAGGTCCAGATTTCGGCAAAGACCCCGGAATTAGGAGAGGCATACGAGCCTATTCCTGTGGAGACGGGTACTGGACGCATACGGATTGGGATCGATGCACGTTTGTTGATTGGGACTTTGGGACACATCGAGTCGGAATCTATTGCAATAGAATTTAAAAGTGAAGTGGAACCTATAGTCTTTAAACCGATCGGCGAAGAAAATCACATCTGTCTTGTGATGCCGATGCGTCTGGAATCCTAAAGGCAAATTTCGTAGCCACAAGGTCTGAAGACATCATCCTACAGCACAGGGATAGATGCTATTTCGCGCCTTCTGCTTTTGCGCGCAGACGTCCCGAAAAAAATAATCTTTTTTACCAAAAAAACTTGACAACCCCTCCGTTTAATGGTATTATTATATACCTGATGCCGAGATAGCTCAGTCGGTAGAGCAGAGGACTGAAAATCCTTGTGTCGGCAGTTCGATTCTGCCTCTCGGCACTCCCTTTCCAACCGCAATAATTTGCTAAGCCGGTGTAGCTCAGTGGAAGAGCAACTGATTCGTAATCAGTAGGTCGGAGGTTCAAATCCTCTCATCGGCTTTCTGTTTCGGGTACCGTATGGACAAAAAAGAACAACAGCAATTTATTGACGATCTTATTGAGTTCTTTGGGACTACCATCATTAGTGCCAAAGCATTAGAGAGAGCGTTGAAAGCAATAATCCCTCGTTTGTCTGTAAGGTTAGTGTCATTCTGGCCATTCTTGCTGTTAGCGCTTGAAATCGCTAAACTGTTATACAAACATCGTAAAGAAATTAGGGATACTATCGGTCCTTTGACGAAACAGGTTTCAAACGAGGTTAGAAAGGGAACTGACAGCATAGCAGATATCTTTTCTCCTCTCCCTAAGAAGATAGGGCGGAAGTTGAGTCGTTGGTTGGCGTATTTACCAGTCGCGCTTGAGATTGCTAAGGCATCTTACGAAAAAAATAGTGGAAAAGTTGGTAATTTCACAGCTCCACTTCCAAGCAAGGTTAAAAAGAAAATTGGTAGGATAGTTAAAAAGAGAATAGGTTAGGATATTATAATCCAATGACCCTCATTCTTCCATTTTTTCGGCGGCAACATCTTCTTCAAGGGATTTGATATTTGCTAAGACAGTCGGGTGTGGCTCGATTTTATACACTGTCCGGTACACTTCCAGTGCGGCTTCCTTATCCCCCAGGAAACTCGCATAAATTTCACCCATCCGCTCCCAAGCACGAACTTCCCCGGGATCCAGCTCCACAATCCGTTCATAGACTTGCAGCGCGTCCACATACTGACGCGTCTCGATATCCTCTCGCTCAAGGGCAGATGCGCGCGAAAAGAGGAGTCGGACGAGATCATCAACAACTTCGTTCATTTCAGGCATCTTTTCATGTGCCTGCTCTAAGAGAGCAATCGACTCCGCTTCCAGTCGCGTAACCTCAGCCAAATCCGCTTCGGTGAATTCTCTATCAAGGAACTGATAATTCTGTAGCATTCTGGCATACGTTCTTGATAACTGAAGGCGAGCAAGGATACCGATAGGTGCTTTTTCAGAAGGGATGTTTAAGAACTCTGGATCGTTTTCAATTGCTTTTGTATAGTGATTAGAGGCTTGTTCAAACTGCTTACTCCCCTGATAGAGAACACCGAGGAGATAGTGCGCTTCTGCATGGTCGGGCATATTCTTGAGCACAGCGAGAAACTCTTGGGTGGCTTCGGCGAGCAACCCCTCATCACGAAACAGTTTGCCGCGTAACAGACGGACGCCGGCATGCTCAGGCTGAATACGCGCTGCATATGCCAAACGTGCCTTCGCATCCTTCAACCAATTACTCTGTGAATAGATCTCCGCAATGCGGAGATTGGCGTGCAAACGAACTTCCGCACTCGTTTGTGAGGCACCGTTTATTGAGATCCCTTGGACTTCATCCTCGGTTTCCAACGCTCGTAATGCCTGCCAATAGTGGAGAGCCGCATCGGCAAGGTCCTGTCTCTCGAAGAGAACATCTGCCTTCTCAATGAAAGCCCCCACCTGCGATAACGGTTGCGATTCGGATTCCGCGGTGCCACGTTGAATATAGAAAAACGCAAGCACAACAAAGCCAATTACCGCAACCACCTCTGCATAAAAAAGCCAACTGCGCAAGGAAACTAAGGATTTTACATTAAAGGGCATATTCACTCCTTTGCCTCGACCTGAAGTATAAGATAATTAGGGCTATTTATGGTAGATTTTACCATTAACATTACATTATTGAATTGTAGGAGGGAACTCCGATTCCCGACTCTTAAGGCAGCTGGTCGCGATTCGGAGATCGCTCCTACAGAAGAGATGTAACCTATTTTTAGAATTCACTATAAATGACCCTATTGTGGTCGTTTCTCAATGTCGTCAAGAATACTAAGCATCTCCTCAGCACCTACAAATCCAGTGAACCGCTTGAGAACAGTGCCATTCGCATCCATGAAAATGACGACCGGCAATCCGGGAATCTGATATTTCTCGGTTAATGCCTGAGTCGTTTCGGAACTGCGGGTGAAGTCGAGTTTAACATTCACATAATCATCGAGTATCGCAGCGACCGCGGGATCGGCATACGTCTTATGATCGAGTTCTTTACACGCCGCACACCAAGAGGCATAGAAATCAAGCATTACGAGTTTGTCTTCTCGCTTGGCGATTTCAAATCCTTCAGCTTCGTCGTAAACCCAATCCAAGTGGGGTCCAGCGGGCTGTTGGATACCTCCAACGAACATATAGGCACCCAGTACCGCCAGCAAAAGCCCACACGCCTTTTGGAATTGCATCCGTCGAGAGATACCGCTGAACCGTTGGGTTAACTTACCGAGCCACACCCCAATGAGCACTAAACCACCCGCAATAGCGAAAAATGGGAGCGAGTTTTGCAGGAAATCTTGTAACGGTGGAAACACATCTTTGAGGAAGTAGAGTGCCATTGTAATAATAGCAATGCCGAAAACGTTTTCCAAAACATACATCCACCCGCCTG
Organism: Candidatus Poribacteria bacterium; assembly: GCA_012271015.1. GTDB lineage: Bacteria > Poribacteria > WGA-4E > WGA-4E > WGA-3G > WGA-3G. The sequence continues at coordinate 32,005 of JAAXHD010000366.1, forward strand.
AACGCGGTAGTGCGGAGAGTAACCCGGAGAAGGTGCCAATCCCAATAAAGAGAAGTCCCATTCCGAGGGCGTAAGTGAACATGAGCCAAAATCCGAGGAAGAGACTTCCGGTCGTGGCGATATAAGTGAGCACAACTGCCAACGCGGGTCCGGTGCAAGGTGCGGCAATTACCCCCGCGACTGTCCCCATAGCAAATGCGCCTGCGAATCCGGTACCCCCAACGGTGTTAAGGCGGTTCTGCACCGCATACGGCAACCGAATCTCAAAAACACCGAACATAGACAACCCTAAACTCACAAGAATTAGGCTGATGAAGCCGACGACCCACGGGTTTGCCATTATCTGACCGAAGACCGCTCCCGTCGATGCGACCGCCACCCCTAAAATCGAATAGGTCACAACGATCCCAAGCACATACACAACAGAGAGCAGGAAAGACTTGAGAAAACCAGCAGCCTCATTGGCACCAAAGACAGAGACGGTGATCGGTATAAGTGGATAAACACAAGGCGTCAAACTGGTCAAGATACCCCCTGCAAACACAAGTAGGAATGCGAGCCAAACTTGCCCGCCAGAGAGGGCACGTGCGAGGGTACCTTCGTCCGCACCATCACTTGGCGAGGCACCGAATTGGACATTGGCGAAAACCGCTTCATTAACCCGTTGAATAGTGTCCTCTATACCAACAACTTCAATAGGGACCGCAAGGGTAAGCATTTCCGGTAATAGACACTGCTCATCGTTGCACGCTTGATACGTCAGTTCCAAATTTAGCGTCATGGGGGCAATCGGAGCAGTTTGATTTAAATCGGCTTGGACCCCGATGGTAATGGTATCGTGATAGACCGGTGCCTCTCCTATTGAACCGAGTGCCAATACTTCACCCTTAGGGTATACGGCTTCACCGAAGGTAAGATGCGGTGTATCGAGGAAAATGACCTCGGTCGCAATCAACCCTTCACCCGCTGGATTGGCGTTGACATGCCACCCTTCGGCAATCTCAACGACGACAGCAATTTGAAATTGGCTGCCGGGTTGCACTTTGTCAAGCGAGAGGTACCCTTTTGCTGAGAGTTTTTCAATAGGTGGTTTCTCACCAAATCCGAAATCCGCGAGCTGCGCCTGTATATGAGCCGAATATATCATTGCGAGAAGTACGAACAGCCCACAGAATAAATTTTTACGAAGCCTGATGGTTTCCAACATCGTTTAATTCTCCTCAATTACCTCGGTTCAAGCACAACGCAAGGCAGAATCATCTCCTCAAGTGAAACACCACCGTGCTGGAAACTGCCTTGAAATATTTCTTTATAGACATCGAATTGTCTTTCATAAACAAAGTAGTAGTCCTCTTTTGCGAGGACATAACTTTTTCGCGCCTCTTCACCCGGTAAGCGATACGCGCCTGGTTCCTTTATGACCCATCCGGCTTCAGGTGAACACGAGATATTTTTTCCTTCTTTAAACCGAAGCCCCGTCGTGAGTTCAGCTCGACTTGAAACTTTCGCGGGATTTTGGCACAGGAGCGAACCGTGGTCAGACGTCAAGACGACTGTCATACCGCGTTCAGCCGCGATTCTGAAGACTTTATAAAGATGCGAATGCTGAAACCATGCCTGCGCGAGTGTCCGAAACGCGGCTTCATCTGGAACGAGTTGCTGTAGTAAACTTATCTCATGCCGCGTATGTGTCAGCATATCAAGGAAATCAACAACAAGTGCCGTCAAACTAATTCTGTCGGTAACGCTTAGCCAGTGTAGATATTGAATTTCACCGCGAGTATCAAAAATCTTGAAGTAATGGAGAGGTGGCTTGAGAACTATGCCGTGCCGCTCGAGTTGTAAGCGCATCAGATCTTTCTCATAGCGGTTGATACTCGTGTGTACAGTATCGGGTTCTGCGTATAGGTCGGGGTGCCTTTCAGCAAATTCAAGCGGAAACAACCCACTAAAAATAGCGTTCCGTGCATAACGGGTAGCCGTTGGCAGAATGGAATAATAGTAATCCGTAGTTATATTAAACAGGGGGTACAGTAAGGGTTCAATTTTCAACCAGTGGTCCAACCGCATACAATCCATCACAACAAACAGGACCTGCTTCCCTGCCTGAACTTCAGGGATAACATATTTGTAAACGACATCCACAGATAAAGTAGGCGAGGTTCCACTGGTAAACCAATTGTGATAGTCGGCTTGAATATAGTCAGCGAATCCTGCGTTTGCCTCTCGTTTCTCCATCTCATGGATAGATTTAAGTTCATCGACGTTATGAAGCGTGTCGAGCCGTAAATCCCATTCAACGAGACGAACATAAGTATCGATCCATGTCTGCCACTCGTCAACAGAACCGCGTCCGCGCGTAGCACCGTTCGATATTTGCTCCTTGTTAAAGTTCTGAACGTACGCCTGCGGTGTATATACTTCCCGTGCTGTCTGTTTTTCAAGTACAAGAGCGAGCGATGCCTCTAACTGTTGAGAGGAAGTTTCAGTCTGATCATTTGCCGTCGTTATGAAAATACTACTGACATCGTAAAGGCTTGCCTGCTGAAGCACTTCCTGCCCACCCTCCTGTGTTAGGAGAATCATCGGAATATGCGCATCCACACTCCGAATATACGAAAGCAGATTCTCCTCTCGTGTCGTTCCGTCATAATTCAATAGGACAGCGTGATATTCTTCATCCTGGAGTAACGCAATGCCTTCAGCAATGGTGTTTGTTAAAGAAATGTCGTATCCTCGATATTCCAGAAAGCGGATGTAGGACTTGGATATTATATTGGTCTGCTCCTCAGAACGTTGATCCTTAAGTTGCGTATCAGATTGCTCTACATCAGATATCTGGCTATCGATCCACAGAATCCTCCATCTTTTTTCCTGCATATTATGCCCCCTTTTTGGAATGTAGGTTTACAAATTTGCCTACATCTTGATAAACGGGCAACCTATTACTTGCCCGATGTTTTCGGGGTGAGCAGTCGTGAATCCTCCAATAAAAAGCAGAAAAGCAGGTCGTGCTATCCTGCTGAAGCACACAAAAACTAAATACTCGAAACAAACCGTCCTGGGTTCAACAAACCATCCGGATCGAACTTTGCTTTAATCTGTTTCATTAAACTGAGCGTTCCTTCGGCGGAACCCCAAACGTCAATGTGCCGTTTGAGTTCAGGTGGTGCGACTTCTATGATAAGATTTCCCTGCTTCGACATTGCAGTTTGACGCAGTTGCGTTAGCATATTCGCAAGCGACTGGTAGTCCGTGTCGGCTGCCAGAGGAATAGTTACATACAACACACCACTCCCGAGCAACGCCATTATCTGGACATCAGAAGTCCAATTCGCCCCCACAATTTGCGCAGCAAATTCTGCGAGATCGGTGCGCTTTAGGTTCAATTTGGCAACCACTCTTTCGGCGTTTTTTTTATCTGCGGAGAATTCCTGCACAGCTTCCTGAAGGTACTGTAACGATTCACCCTCTATAATTGTCACACCTATCGCCCCCTTTTGTTCCATAATTCCTTGGCATTGCGTCAATTGCCAGGCCACAGTTTCGGGATCCCCACCGAATCCAACCACCAGCATCGGCTTATTTTCATCTACGGGTACCTCGGTTTCCGCAGGCGTTGGATCTGAATTGACGAACAGATTTACAAACATCGGCAATGTTTGTGAACTGACAATATCCAAACCCGTGTCCGCGGCATCCTGAACGCCCTGAAAGTCCGCAGTAAGTATCGCTTGCCGCACGGGTATAGGCGACAACTTGAGGGTTATCTCGGTAATGATACCGAGCGTCCCGAACGCACCAATATAGAGTTTGTTAAGATCGTAGCCAGCAACGTTTTTCACCACTTTGCCTCCACTTTTGACAACAGTGCCGTCCGCGCGAACGACCCGCAAACCCAAGACTTGATTTCGGGCGGTCCCATGCCGCAAACGGCAAGAGCCACTTGCGTTTGTGGCTACAATCCCACCGATGGTACACCGGTCTGCATACGGTGGATTCAATACCAGATACTGACGATGCTGCGCCAACTCGGTCTGGAGATCCCTCAAGCGGATACCGGCTTCCACAGTTACAGTTAAATCCGCGGGTTCATATTCCACCACGCTATTCAAGCGTGGTGTCGCCAGTACGACATCTACTTTCTGTGGCAGATTTCCAATACCCAGCTTCGTACCCGCACCCGCAGGCATAACCGACAAGCCTTGTGTTACCGCAAATTGGAGGACTTCTTGCATCTCTTGGACAGATGTCGGTAAAACGACCGCCTTCGGGACGTATCCATCAAAAGTGTAAGCAACAACCTGTTCCTCCGAGAGGATGCTGGATTCGCCGACAATACCTTTAAGTTTATCGTACAATTTTCTAATTTTTCCTTTTAGGTATCCCTTATACTCTGTCTATGAATAGAGAATCCCACTCGGTGGCAGACCTAACTTCTCATAAGATTCAGCTGTGGGGAAAATCTTCCCAGGGTTGCAGAGCCCCGTAGGATTAAAGACTTTTTTGACCGTCGCCATTACTTGCATATCAGCAGGACTGAAAATGAGCGGCATGTAATCCATCTTTTCAACACCGATGCCGTGTTCCCCCGTGATTGTTCCACCGACTTCTGCACATACCGTCAGGATTTCTTGGTTGACATGCTCCACACGTTCACATTGGTCAGCGTCTCGCTCGTTAAAGAGAACAATAGGATGGATGTTGCCGTCACCGGCGTGGAACACGTTCGCGATGGGAATCTGATACTTCTCAGAGATCTCAGATATCCGTCGTAGCACCTTCGGTAGCGTTGTCCGGGGGACCACACCGTCCTGAGTAATGTAGTTCGGAGCGAGTCGTCCGAACGAACCAAACGCGCTTTTTCGTGCCTTCCAAAGTTGCTGCCGCTCCGCCTCATCTTTGGCGTAATCCACCTTCCGTGCGTTGTGCTGTTTGAAGATTTCCAAGATTTGATCGGTCTGATTCTGCATTCCGGCTTCAATACCATCAAGTTCCACAATCAGAATCGCTTCGGCATCAAGCGGGAAACCGAATTGGAAGGCTTCTTCTAACGCACGAATGACGAGGGTATCCATCATTTCAAGTGCCGCCGGAATGATACCTTCACCGATAATCGTTGAGACGGCGTTAGAAGCATCGTCCATTGTCTCAAAGACAGCGAGCGCGGTTTGGTACGCCTGTGGATTCCGAGTCAGTCGGACGATCGCTTTCGTTACGATTCCAAACGTACCTTCGGAGCCGATCATCACACCGCGCAGGTCATAGCCGAGCGTTTCCTCAACAGCACCCCCCAATTCAACAATTTCACCGTCCGGCAAAACGACTTCCAACCCCAGTACATGGTCGGATGTAACACCGTATTTCAAGGTATGGGGTCCACCGGAATTTTCGGCGATATTCCCGCCTATCGTGCATGCCTTCTGACTCGACGGATCTGGTGCGTAGTGATAGCCTTGATTCTCAACCGCCTGTGTCAACAAAAGATTCACCACACCCGGTTCAATCACTGCTCGTTCATTTTCAAGATCTACTTCTAAGATACGATCCATCCGGTTGAGGGCAATGATAACTCCACCTTGGACAGAGAGCATCCCCCCACTCAAGCCGGTACCACCACCACGAGCGATAAACGGAGTGTCGTATTTATTCGCCAACTTCACGATATCCGACACCTGTTGTGCTGTATCCGCGAAAACAACGACATCCGGCATCGCCTTAAATGAGGGCGCGGCATCGCATTCGTATACCGACAAGGCAGTTGCATCCGTTAAGACATTTTTAGACCCAAGGAGCGTAGTCAGATCAGCAATAAGTTGTTCTTTTTGGTCCATAGTCTATATCCTTCCATGGGGCAATTTCTGATTACGTTTGTATTTAGTGTATCACAATTTTGGTTGAATGTCCAATTAGAAATTTAGCGAACGTTTCCAGTATTTTTTTATTTGTTATAGCGGCATACAGCGTGTTATAATTAACGCAGGTTGCCTTCTATTTGACATAGCAAACCGAAGAAAGTCGGTCCCTTAAATACTCCTTTTCTATAGATATATCACCCCTGAATCAACGTCAGAATGCGCGTGTGGCATTTTGCGGGGGTGAGGAAAGTGCGCGAAATATCTTCTTGAACCTTCAAAATTTGTTAGTTGCAACTTGGGTTAATCATGGGACCGAATACAACTCACCAAAATTCGATTATCAAGGAACTTTTTCGAGAGACAATACGTGCAGGAGACAAAAATGCGAAAATCGATATTGATTTTAGGACTTGCTTGTTTGATCGCTTGGGCACTACCACAGATCTGTTCTGCTGAAATCGATCCTGAAACAGCCGTTGGTGTCTGGCTCTTTGATGAAGGTGCGGGTAAAACAACCAAAGACGCTTCAGGAAAAGGGCACGACGGTACAATCAACGGTGCGAAGTGGAAAGACGGAAAAATCGGAAAAGCACTTGAGTTTGACGGCGCACAGTGGGCGTCCATCGACTCGACACCGGAACTACAACTCGGTGAAGAACTCACAATGATGGCATGGTTTTACGCCACAGATATTTCCACTTGGCGGCAACTCATCGCTAAAAGCAACGAATATCTCTTACGGATTGATCCACCACAGGAAGGGAATAAAATGTCAGCGTTTGTCAAGCCGGGTGGAAGTTGGGAACCGAGAGCCTCTTCACATGTTCCTGAAGAAAAGAAATGGATCCACTTCGCGGCGACTTACGACATCAACGAGAAAAACGAGCAACTCGTTGTATATGTAAATGGCAAAAAAGCAGGTGTGAGTACACGTCCCGGAAAAACCGCTGTCACCGGAAATCCCGTTGAGATCGGTAAATGGGGTGGTGGTTCATATTTCGTTGGCATTATTGATGAAGCGGCTATCTTCAACACCGTCCTCAGCGAAGATGACCTATCAATCATTGTGGAACATGGATTAGCAAAAGCACTCGGCGGATTAGACGTGGAACCAGCAGGTAAATTGACCACAACTTGGGGGACGCTCAAAGAGAACCGATAACCCGCATTGTGGAGTACATTGTCTTACAATACGAATTTCCCATAGTATTTTCAATCAAAAACGGTGTATGTCTGTCTAAAATCTTGTAAGTAGCAACTTGGGTTATATGCTATAATGTCTCAAATCAAAAGGAGGATTGCTATGCGAATTACGATTCTGGTATGCGGAATCTTATTGTGCGGCACCGTCGGGATAGTCTCCGCTGGTGTATGGACGGATCCGTTTGATGGCAAAGAACTTGTTGAAGGATGGGAATTCCGCGACTATCGCGATAAAGTCACGACGTTTGAAGTCAAAGATGGCTTCCTACAAATGACGAATCCGAAGGGTGGTTGGGGACATACAACCCCTGATAAACCGATGCTTGAACGGGAAATCCCGAAAAGTGCCGCGAAAAACATAACAGTGAGTGGTATTTTTTCCACCGAACCGGATAAACCGGCTGATTCATGGATCGGCATTTTCCTATACAGCGACGAAGATTTGAACTACGCTTGTCTGCTGTTTGGCGGTGAAGCCAACCAACCGCAAAAAACGTTGATTGGGAGTATGGTTCAAGCCAATTGGCAGGACAAGGGACACTTTCAGACCGGCTTTGATGTCCCGCTTCATCTCAAGATCGTCAAAGAGGATGACCTGTTCTCTGGCTACTATCGTGAAAGTGAAAAAGATGACTGGACTCTTTCTGGAAACAAAACGTGGAACCACAAGTTCGATGTAGAACGTGTCGGTATCGGGTTCATGAACAGTTGGGGCGGTCAAACAGTTACGTTCCTTGTTGACACACTCTCGATTGAAGGTGAAGGGATTGAACCCTTGTCAGTTGCCCCAGATGGCAAGTTAACAACGACATGGGGGACTCTCAAAACGAGTCAATAATCTTCGATTGACTGCGTTTTCCGGTAGAGAGAAGAGGAGATCTGTCCAACGCACGAATGGATTTAAAATGGGGTGGTGAAATCACTACCCCAAATAGCACTTCTTAATGAAAACTGAATCGTTCCAAAAGACAACGCCTATAGTAAAGTCCACAATTAATTATACACCCAAAGATTGGCGGGGTTGGGAAACCTCGCCAGCGAAGCGAGTGTTTTGTATTCCTGAGAGTGTCCATGTATTTTCTGGCTTTACTATGAATTTGTTTAGGTAATATAACACAAAAGGATAAGGAGAAATTCTACCGCGATGTCCATCCCCAAAATTTCCGTGAATAACCCGGTCTTAGCGAATATGCTAATGATTATCATCATCGCCTTCGGGTTGTACGCATGGATAAACCTACCCCGAGAACTCACACCAGAAATTGCCTTACAGAGTGCAACCGTGACAACGCTCTATCCGGGTGCATCTCCTGAAGAAGTTGAAAAGCTCGTCACCGCCCCTATTGAAGACGCGATTGAGGAAAATGTCAGCAAAATCAATCTGCTGTTCTCTAATTCTTCGGAAGGCAGATCTGTTATCTCTGTCGATTTTGAAGAGATGAGTGATCGAGATTTCGACAAGGAACTTGAGAACCTCCGCACTGCCGTAGAACAGGTAAATGAGTTGCCAGAGGAGATTTTGGACGATCCAAAGATTGAAGAACTGGATATCTCCTCGGGTTTCCCAATGTTGACGATTGTTGTAGGAGGCACCATCTCGGAAACGCAGATGCGCGACATTGCCGAAAATCTCAAA
>JAAXHD010000366.1:40912-46840 GCA_012271015.1 Candidatus Poribacteria bacterium
GTTCAACCGACGGGTACACCGCTCCGCCTGAAGGATGTCGCGACGGTTTCGGATACCTACGAAGAGGCAAGAACCCTCTCTCGGATCAGTGGTGCACCCTCTATTAGCCTAAGTGTGCAGAAAAAGACCGAAGGAAACACAATCGCGTTGGTCGCCCAACTCCGAGAATTGGTTGAAAAACGGAAAACAGACCTTCCTGAAGGTGCCGAATTGACAGCGGTCAACGATTATTCGGTTATTCTCAAGGAACGGTTAGGGATTCTTGAAACAAACGCGTTTTTTGGTTTGATCCTCGTTGTGTTGATGCTCCTCCTTTTTATCGGATGGCGCAACGCCGTATTCGCCGCACTCGGAATACCGGTTGCGTTCATGGCAACCTTCTGGTTTATGTCTGTGGGCGGCTACACACTCAGCGGTGTCTCCCTGTTTGGGCTTATCTTAGTCGTTGGGATTGTTGTCGACGATGCTATTGTCGTCATAGAGAACACCTATCGACATATTGAAGCAGGGGCATCTCCAAAGGTTGCCGCCATTCGTGGCGCAGAAGAGGTGGGCTGGCCGGTTGTAGCCGCCAGTTTGACAACAATCTGTGCATTTGGTCCATTGATGTTCATGTCTGGCACTGCAGGTCAGTTTATGCGGGTTGTCCCAATCATGGCGATTCTGGTATTGATTGCTTCTCTCTTTGAAGTCTTCGTAATTTTACCGGCGCACGTTTCCGAATGGGGGAAAGCGAGAGTCCAGGCAGGACGGAGCAGACTCGAAAACCTTCGTACCCGATCACCGAATACCTTTGCCCTAAGTGCCTATATCACAGGCTTTTTCGCAGCGTTCGGACTGTTTTTTCACTTTATCAGGAACCGATATATCCGAATCTTGAAGATAACGATTCGACATCGGTACGCCTTTGTAGGAAGTGTCTTCTTTATTGGGTTGATCGCGTGTGTCGGTGCGTTTTTAGTTCTCGACAGGGAACTCTTCCCAGGCGAAGATTTCCCGCAATTCTACGTCAAAGCCGAAATGCCGCCTTCCTACGGGATGCAAGAAACAACAGCCATCATCGCGCAATTTGAAGAAGCTGCCAAAACACTTCCATCAAATGAAGTCGCGGCAATTGTCAGCAACATCGGGTTACACACGCCGACCTCGGGGATGATGGAAGGCGTTACCTATGGATCCAATTTCGGTGAGATTATCGTTGAACTCACCCCAAAACGGGAACGCGCTCGAGGCGTAGATGATATCATCGCAGAACTACGGACAAAAACCACAGGTATTAGTGGAATTGAGGAACTGAATTTCATCACACAGGAAGGCGGTCCTCCCTCAGGCGCGGATGTTGAAGTTAAAGTAAAGGGGCCAAGATTTGACCAACTGACGGGGCTCGCAGATACCCTTAAAGCATCACTCATGGAAATGGACGGTGTCTACGACATTCGAGATGACTTTCGCACGGGTAAATCCGAACTCCGTATCTATCTGAAACCGGAGAAGGCACATCAGTACGGATTAACCACATTTCAAGTTGCACAAACAGTGCGCACTGCAATTGAGGGTGCTAAAGCGACAACGTATCGTGAAGCAGACGAGGCGATTGATGTCATCGTCAAATATGAGGAAGATACCCTCACTAACTTTGCAGAACTTAACAATCTGTTAATCGCAACACCGATGGGGGCGATTGTCCCTCTCAAGGATGTCGCGGATATCATAGAGGAGAAAGGGTACGCTGATATCCGCCGATTTGACGGTGAACGGGCGATCACGGTTTACGCTTCCGTAGATAGGACAAAAACGACTCCCTTCGATGCGACTCAGGCACTCATCCGTAAATTTGCGGATGTCGAATCCCTGTATCCCGGATACCAACTCGATTTTAGAGGGCTTTTCGATGAGATTGTAGAGTCCTTTTCGGAGTTGTGGAAATTGTTTATCGTCGGACTGTTGCTCATCTATGTCGTATTGGGTGCGCAATTCAAATCGTTTATCCAACCGATTATCATTATGCTCGCTGTCCCGTTCGGAATGATAGGAGCGATGGTCGGGTTACTTCTTGCCAATGCGACACTGAGTATGGTCGCAATGTTTGGGATTGTCGCACTCTCCGGTATTGTCGTTAATGATTCAATTGTGCTTATCGACTTCATCAATAAATTCCGCGAGCGCGGTTACAACAAGTGGTACGCAATCCTGAAAGGCGGGTATGTCCGATTACGTCCGATTGTTCTCACCTCAATGACGACAATTATTGGACTCCTGCCGATGGCGATCGGCCTTGGGGGTAAATCTCCGATCTGGATGCCGATGGCGTATACCATTATCTTCGGGCTTTCGCTCGCAACTACGATGACGCTCTTTGTGATGCCGGCACTTTATGCGATCACAACAGATATACGAGGTCTCGTCCTGAAAAATCCAGAGGAACGTTTCCGAACCGTTTCAGACGAAGACCTGTTGGGTGCTGCGGTTCCGGCTGACGATTGATTAGAGCACTGAGGCGAGGTTTTCGGACCTCGCCTTATACAATTTTGCCCTTGTGAGACGAAAAATCTACAGGTAAACGCTAAGCATCCAGATCCCACACGATAAAATCCGATCACCATGTCCATCCCCAAAATATCTGTAAACAACCCTGTTTTAGCGAATTTACTAATGATTATCACCATCGCTTTCGGGTTGTATGCATGGATAAACCTACCGCGGGAACTCACCCCGGAAGTCTCAGTACAGAGCGCAGTTGTGACAACGCTCTATCCGGGAGCATCCCCAGAAGAGGTTGAAATGCTTGTCACTGCCCCCATTGAAGATGCTATTGAGGAGAATGTCAACAAAGTTGATCTATTGTTTTCTACCTCNNAAGGAACTTGAAAACCTACGCACTGCTGTTGATCAGGTGAATGAGTTGCCAGAGGAGATTTTAGATGATCCGAGGGTCGAAGAATTTGATACCTCATTCGGTTTTCCCATTTTGACGATTGTCGTAGGTGGAAATATTGCGGAAACGCAGATGCGGAATATTGCTGAAAATCTCAAAGATGAAATCTCGGACATCAAAAACATTGCCTCTGTTCAAATAGCAGGTCTGCGTGAGAGGGAAATATGGATTGAGGTGAACCCTGATCGATTGAAGGCATATCGACTCCCAATTTCAGCGGTTATTACCGCGCTCGGAACAAATAACTTGAATCTCCCCGCCGGCACAATGGAACTGGGGCGGACAGAATTCATGATCCGAACGATGGGAGAATTCAGTGATTTGGACACTATTGGCGAAACCTTTATCACTGTTCAGCCGATAGGTAGGCTTCTTCGTCTGAAAGATGTTGCAACGATCTCTGACACCTACGAGGAGGTGCGAACGCTATCGCGAATTGATGGACAACCTTCAATTAGCCTGAGTGTGCAAAAGCAGCCTGAGGGAAACACAATTGCATTAGTTGCTAAACTGCGAGAATTAGTCGACAATCGGAGAACGGATCTCCCTGAAGGTGCTGAGTTGACGGTTGTTAATGACTATTCCGTTGTTCTCAAAGAACGCTTGGGAATTCTTGAAACAAATGCGTTTTTCGGTTTAATCTTTGTTGTATTGATGCTCCTCCTCTTCATCGGATGGCGGAACGCCTTGTTCGCTGCACTCGGAATACCCGTTGCGTTCATGGCAACGTTTTGGTTTATGTCCATTGCTGGTTATACGCTCAGCGGTGTCTCTCTGTTTGGGCTTATTTTAGTCGTCGGGATTGTCGTTGATGATGCTATTATTGTCATGGAGAATATCTATCGGCACATTGAGTCTGGCGTATCTCCAAAAGTTGCCGCCATCCGTGGCGCAGAAGAGGTCGGTTGGCCGGTTGTAGCGGCAAGTTTGACGACAATCTGTGCTTTTGGGCCGTTGATGTTTATGTCTGGTGTTACTGGACAGTTTATGCGGATCGTGCCGGTTATGGCGATTCTGGTGTTGATAGCATCTCTTTTTGAAGTATTTGTAATTTTACCAGCACACGTCGCTGAATGGGGAAGAACCAAAATTCGCACAGGACGTAGCAGGCTTGAAAATCTCCGAACCGAGTCTCCGAGGGGTTTCACCCTCGGTGTCCGCATTGTCGGCTTTTTCGTGTGGTTTGCCACGTTTTTTGAATTAATTCGGAACCGATATGTTAGAATCCTGAAAATAACCATTCGACACCGATATGCGTTTGTAGGGAGTGTTCTCTTCTTCGGGTTAGTTGCATGCATCGGAGCATTTTTTGTTCTTGAAAGGGAACTCTTCCCCGGTGAAGAGTTCCCGCAATTTTATGTCAAAGCCGAGATGCCACCTTCCTACGGAATACAGGAAACAACAGAAGTAATTGTCCAAATTGAAGAGATGGCTAAAAGACTTCCATCAACTGAAGTTGATGCGGTCGTCAGCAATGTCGGTTTACACACATTTATGTCAGGTTTGGTAAGAAAAAGTGTTATCTACGGCTCAAATTTAGGAGAGGTAATCGTCGAGCTGACACCAAAGCAAGAGCGCACCCGAGGTGTGGATGAGATCATCGCAGAACTACGGACGAAAACCGCCACAATTAGTGGAATTGAGCGACTGAGTTTCGTCACACAGGAAGGGGGTGCCCCCCAAGTAGCAGATGTGCGAGTCAAAGTAAAAGGACCGAGATTTGAGAGTTTGACTGAACTCGCTGGCGTTCTTAAGACAGCCTTATCTCAGATAGATGGCGTTTACGATATCCAAGATGACTTCAGCATCGGAAAATCTGAACTGCGCATCTACTTGAATCAGGAAAAAGCATATCAATATGGATTAACCACGTTTCAGGTTGCCCAAGCTGTCCGAACCGCTATTGAGGGTGCCAAGGCGACCACGTATCGAGAAGCAGACGAGGCAATTGATGTCATCGTCAAATATGCGGAAAATACCCTTACGAATCTTGCAGAACTTAGTAATCTCTTAATTGCGACCCCTATCGGTGCGATTGTTCCGCTTAAGGACATCGCAGATATAAGAGAAGAAACGGGATACGCAGATATCCATCGCTTCGATGGGGAACGATCAATCACGGTCTATGCATCCGTAGATAGAGAAAAGACGAATGCCTTTAAAGTGAATCAATCACTCATCAACGCATTTGCTGATATAGAATCTTTGTATCCGGGGTACCAACTCGATTTTCGAGGGGTTTTTGATGAAATTACAGAATCCTTTTCCGAGTTGTGGAAGTTGTTCATCGTTGGGCTGTTGCTCATCTATGTCGTATTGGGTGCACAATTCAGGTCGTTTATACAACCGATTATCATTCTGTTTGCTGTTCCGTTTGGTATGATCGGTGCGATGGTTGGACTTCTCCTCGCCAATGCGACACTTAGCATCGTCGCTATGTTTGGTATCGTCGCGCTCGCGGGGATTGTGGTGAACGATTCAATTGTGCTCATCGACTTTATCAACACATACCGCGAGCGCGGTTACAACAAGTGGTACGCAATCCTGAAAGGTGGCAGTGTCCGATTGCGTCCGATTGTTCTGACCTCACTGACAACCATCATTGGACTTATTCCGATGGCAATCGGTCTCGGCGGAAAATCACCGATTTGGATGCCGATGGCGTATACCATCATTTTCGGACTCTCCTTTGCAACTTTAATGACGCTGTTTGTGATGCCCGCGCTTTATGCAATTACAACAGATATACGAGGGATCTTCCTGAGAAATCCAGAGGAACGCTTCCGTCCCGTTTCGGACGAGGAATTGTTGGGGGCAGTAGCTCCTGCTGATGATTAGAACTGATTCTCAAATTTATCTCCACAGCGTGGAAGCGGACCAAAACATTTGCCATAATCGGAAGAAATACCCAAGCAAAAACCCTCTACGAGGGAAGGGTTTCTCCGATGGGGTCTGATAAAAATGTGCCCTTATTTCTTGACTTTACTATAACA